>DASWHH010000678.1:0-6222 GCA_036398295.1 bacterium | reverse complement strand
CAAAAGATGGAAACCTTCGCCCCGTTTTTGTTGGCGATCTCCAGCGGCGCTGTGTTTTTCGGCGCTAACACTTACATCGGCAACGCACCCAATTTTATGGTCAAATCCATCGCTGAAGAGAATAATATCAAAATGCCGAGTTTTTTTGGATATATGCTTTATTCGATTCTGATTTTGATACCACTGTTCGTGTTGACTACCTTCATTTTCTTTTGAGGTTATGATACCTGCGTTATTTTTTATTTTCGCAATCATCGCCATCGCCTCGGCGGTGATGATGATTGCCCATCGTAATCCCGTATATTGCGCCCTTTTTCTAATCATCACACTGTTTGCTCTCGCCGGGCTGTTCGTACTTCTTAACGCGCCTTTTGTTGCTGCGGTGCACATCATCGTTTACGCCGGAGCGATCATGGTTCTGTTTTTGTTTATCATCATGCTTTTGAATTTAAAGAGCGACATTGCCAAGGAGCGTCCCGGCCGGCTGATGCAGATTTTAGGGATTTTTCTCGCCGCCGTTCTTTTTGTGCAGTTGGGCTTCATTTTGCAGTCCGGTGCGATGGATTCGCATGGGCTATCGCAATCTTCAGAATTGCCATCGCAGGTTGGCGACACCCACACAATTGGCAAGCTCTTGTTCACAAAGTATCTCTTTCCCTTCGAGGCGGCTTCAGTCTTGTTGCTATCTGCGATAATCGGTTCGGTGATTCTGGCAAAGCGGAAGGTAGAGTAGCATGGTGATCCCGATTTCTTACTATTTGTTACTCAGTGGGATTTTGTTTGCGATCGGTGTTATTGGCGTCTTGACGCGGCGCAATGCCATTGTTATTTTTATGGCCATCGAGTTGATGCTGAATGCAGTAAATCTGGCGTTCATCGCCTTTTCGAAACACCTCAATTCACTCGACGGACAAATTTTCGTCTTTTTTGTGATGGTCGTCGCCGCCGCAGAAGTTGCGGTGGGACTGGCGTTGATTGTCGCAATTTTCCGGCTGCGGGAGTCGGTGTATGTGGATGAGATCAATATCATGAAGTGGTAGATAGATAGAAGATAGAAGATAGATAGAATGATTGATTACATCTGGCTGATCCCTGCTTTCCCTTTGCTGGGATTTTTCATCAACGGTCTGTTCGGCCCGCGTTTTAAGGAACGGCACGTCGGTAGGGTTGCGGTTGGCGCGATAGGGATGTCGTTTATCGCTGCCATTGCCCTGTTCTTTGAGATTTTGAGCCTGCCAGCGCCAGAACGGGTGATCACCCGGACAATTTACACCTGGATTCAGACTGGCAACTTTGAGGCATCCATCAGCTTCTTGCTCGATCCGCTTTCAATGGTGATGGTGTTCGTGGTCACCGGTGTCGGTTTGCTGATTCACATTTATTCCATCGGTTACATGCATGGCGACCGCGGTTTTGCGCGTTACTTTGCTTTTCTCAATTTGTTCACTTTCGCCATGTTGATTTTGGTGCTGGCGGATAATTTCTTGTTGTTATTTGTGGGCTGGGAGGGCGTGGGACTCTGTTCATATCTGCTCATCGGTTTTTGGTATGAGGATGTCAACAACGCGAATGCTGGCAAAAAAGCTTTCATCGTCAACCGCATCGGAGATTTTGGATTTCTGCTGGGCATGTTTTTGATCTTTGCACATTTCGGCTCATTACATTTCAATACCGTTTTCGGTCAGCTGGCTACGGCCCAGTTGAGCAGCGCTTTGGCGACGGTCATCGCGCTATTGCTCTTCGTCGGCGCCACCGGGAAGTCCGCACAGATTCCGCTGTTCGTCTGGCTGCCGGATGCCATGGCTGGCCCGACACCGGTTTCGGCGCTGATCCACGCCGCTACCATGGTGACCGCCGGCGTGTACATGCTGGCGCGGTGCCATGCTATCTTCTTGCAAGCGCCAGTGGCCATGCATGTGGTAGCGATCATCGGGCTGGCGACGGCTTTTCTCGCCGCTACCATCGCGCTCGTCCATACCGATATCAAAAAAGTGCTGGCGTATTCAACAATTAGTCAGTTAGGCTACATGTTCCTGGCGTGCGGTGTCGGAGCGTTTGGCGCCGGAATTTTCCATCTGACCACCCATGCCTATTTTAAAGCCCTGTTATTTCTAAGCGCCGGAAGTGTCATGCACGCTCTCCATAATGAAACCGACATGACCAAAATGGGAGGACTGAAGAACCAGCTTCCGATTACCTACCGTGTGTTTTTGGCGGGGGCTATGGCATTGGCGGGCGTGCCGTTCCTTTCGGGATTTTTTTCGAAGGACGAAATCCTGTGGAAGACCGTCAACAACATCGACTTTCATGGTTTTGAATTGTGGCTGGTGGGCGTGGTGGTAGCCGGTATGACCGCGTTCTATACGTTTCGGCTCATTTTCATGACGTTTCACGGTTACTCGCGCGTAGCGGAGGAAAAAGCGCAACATATTCACGAGTCGCCAACCGTTATGACCGGGCCGCTGGTAGTCCTGGCGTTTCTGTCCATCATCGGCGGATGGATTGGTATTCCACACTATTTCAACCAATTCGACCACTTTCTCGAGCCGGTGTTCAGTCAGTATGTGATATCGGAGCATTTCGAGGGGTCTTTCACTTATGAGCTATTCACGATCACGGTGTCGATTATTATCGCCTTTTGGGGAATCGGACTGGCGTACTTGTTCTATGTGGCCAAACCTTCGATGCCCTTGAACCTGTCTTTGAGATTAAAACGCACCTACAATTTCCTCTACCATAAGTGGTACGTGGACGAGCTCTACGACTTCATGATCGTGCGCCCCATCGCTTTCTTTTCCGACGTGCTGCTGTGGCGCTGGGTCGATATCAAATTCATCGATGGTACTATCAATACCGTGGCGGCCTTGATGCAACGATTGAGCGAAGTCTCGCGGCGGGCACAGTCTGGCATGGTTCAGAATTATGCCCTGTCGCTGGTGATTGGCGTGGTGTTGTTGATCGGTTATTTTTTGTTTAAGTAGATTGAAATGCTTAGGCACTTTCAAAGTGCCTGGCATTTATGGGAAAAAAACATGGTGAGAGTAGTGCCTGGCACTTCCGAAGTGCCAGGCACTTAATTTGAAAGACAAACATGAATTTGCCAATATTATCGCTGATTACTTTTCTGCCCTTGGCCGGGGCGCTGACACTCGCCCTCATCAATGGCCAGAAACATGAGCAACTCAAACGCACCGCCTTTATCATTTCTCTGATAATTTTCCTCGTCTCTTTGCCCCTCTACTTTCAGTTCAAAGAGCAAGCCGGGATGCAGTTTGAAGAGCAGGCACAATGGATTCCGGCATTCGGTGTCAGCTACCATCTCGGCATCGATGGTATCAGCCTGTTCATTGTTCTCCTCACCACGTTTTTGACTCCGATCGTCATGCTCGCCTCGTGGAACAGCATCGAAAAAAATCTCAAAGGTTATCTCATGTCTATGCTGGTTCTTGAAACCGGCATGATCGGCGTCTTCGTCTCCCTCGACCTGTTTCTTTTTTACGTCTTCTGGGAGGCGATGTTGATTCCGATGTACTTCATCATCGGCATCTGGGGCGGGACGAATCGCATCTACGCCGCCATCAAGTTTTTTATTTACACGATGGTGGGCAGCCTGCTGATGTTGGTGGCGATTCTCGTCGTCTATTTTTATCACGCCGGTTTCACTGGTAACTACACATTTGACCTCTTGACCTTGCAGCAAATCAACATGCCGTTGGGTTATCAGACCTGGCTTTTTCTGGCCTTCGGATTGAGTTTTGCCATCAAGGTACCGATGTTTCCTTTCCATACCTGGCTCCCCGATGCCCACGTGGAGGCTCCCACCGGCGGCAGTGTGATCCTGGCAGGCGTGTTGTTGAAAATGGGTACCTACGGATTCTTGCGATTCTGTCTGCCGTTTTTTCCGCACGCGGTCGATCAATTTGCGCCCTGGATTTTCACGCTGGGGGTGATTGGCATCATCTACGGTGCTCTGGTCGCGATGGTTCAACCTGACCTCAAAAAGTTGGTGGCCTATTCCAGCGTCAGCCACCTCGGTTTTGTGATGGTTGGGATTTTCGCGTTGAACAACCAGGGGATTCAGGGCGGCCTGTTGCAAATGATCAATCATGGCCTGTCTACCGGCGGATTGTTTTTGATCGTCGGGATGATTTATGAGCGCCGGCACACGCGGCTGATTGCCGACTTCGGCGGACTGGCCAAACAGATCCCGATCTTCACCACTTTTTTTATGATCATCACTCTCTCGTCGATTGGTTTGCCCGGACTCAATGGCTTCATCGGCGAATTCCTAATCCTACTGGGGACATTTTTGAGAAGCAAGGTTTATGGAGTGCTGGCCGCCAGCGGCGTGATCCTGGCTGCGGTTTACATGTTGTGGATGTTTCAGCGTGTGATGTTTGGCAAATTAGATAAGCCGGAAAATCAGAGTCTGACCGATCTGACTAAGCGGGAAATCGCCGTGCTGGTGCCGATTGTAATTTTCGTGGTATTCATTGGCGTTTATCCGAACGCTTTCTTGAAGAAGATGGAGCCGACGGTTAAGCACCTGATTGAAACTGTACAAGCCAAGCAAGCCGAAAACACGCAATTTGAAATATTGCTTTTGGCCAAAAAGGGTTCGAACTAAATTCAGATGGACCAGCTTTCCTTGACAACCATGAACCTCTCGGTCGTTGCGCCGGCGATCATCCTGGCGCTGAGCAGCTTCGTAATCGTTTTGCTGGAATTATTATTGCGAACGCGATCCCGCTGGCCCTATCTTGCTGTTGCCGGCGTTGGATTAATTATGGCATTCTTGTTGACGTTTAATCTCTGGGATCAAAATCAGTTGGGGTTTGGCGGGCTGGTTTCGGCAGACAATTTTGCGCTGGTTTTTAACTGCATTTTTTTGATCGGCGCCGGCATGAGTATTTTGCTGTCATTGAATGATCACGAATCCGGTTACCTGCTGTACCCCGAATTTCTGGCAGTAGTGATGTTTGCGGCGGTGGGGATGATCCTGATGGCGGGCGGCACCAATTTACTGACCCTGTTTATCGGCCTGGAAACGCTATCGATTTCGCTTTACGTTTTGGCCGGACTGAAGAAGAATGAAGTCCGGTCTCTTGAAGCCGCGTTTAAATATTTTTTGCTGGGTGCATTTGCCAGTGGGTTTCTGTTGTACGGCATCGCGTTCATTTACGGCGCCGCGGGCAGCCTCGACTTGGCGCAAATCTCGAGTTACGTCAGCAGGGCCGGCATCGCCCCTAATCCGCTGATGATTCTCGGCGGACTGCTGATGGTCGTCGGCCTCGGCTTCAAAGTGGCGATGGTGCCCTTTCACATGTGGGCCCCCGATGTTTACGAAGGCGCGCCCACGCCCATCACCGCGTTCATGTCCACTGGCTCTAAAGCTGCCGGTTTCGCGGCTATGCTGCGTGTTTTGTTTTCCTCCACCGATGGCATCGCCTCCGATTGGGTAGTAGTGTTGTGGATCCTGTCTGTACTGTCCATGTTGGTGGGGAACATCGCCGCCATCGTGCAGTCCAATCTCAAGCGTATGCTGGCGTACTCCTCGATTGCTCACGCCGGATATATTTTGGTCGGCATGGTGGCCTGGAGTGAAGCCGGCGCCTCCAGCGTTCTGTTTTACCTGCTGTCTTACACGTTCATGACTATCGGCGCTTTCGGGGTGATTTCTATCATCAGCGGCCGCGAGAAAGAGTATCTGACCCTTAACGATTTTCGCGGCCTGGCCTTTCAGCGGCCGGTGATTGCCATTACCATGGCGATATTCATGTTTTCATTGGCCGGGCTTCCGCCAACCGCAGGATTCGTTGGTAAGTTCTATTTGTTCTCGGCAGCGGTAAAGGCGGGACACATTCCGTTGGTCCTCATCGGTGTCATAAACTCGATGATCTCCCTCTACTTTTATCTCGGCGTGGTGGTGATGATGTTTATGAAGGACGCGGCCCCGTCCGGCTTCACCCGCAAAACCATCCCGGCGGTTTCTCTGAGTCTAATTTTTGCAGTAATTGGCACGCTGGGCTTGGGGCTGTTTCCGTCACAGTTGATTACGCAATTGCAGATGGTGGTCGGTCGATTGCAGTAATTGATTTGTTCTTATTTCGATTGAATCTAATTCGGCTGCCCAGGAAGTCCTGCTCGCTATCTCGAGTTTCTCAAGACCTCAGGTTTGCTGCCCCCGATTTCTATTCAGCAGGCATTTTCTTGAAGCGTTTT
>DASWHH010000677.1:0-3955 GCA_036398295.1 bacterium | reverse complement strand
TAAATTGGATGAAAATCTTCGGGGTGTGCCGACGGCTACGCTCACGCTCTCTCAACAAATTTTCAATGCCATGAATGACTTTGGCGAGTTTGCCATCGACGCGATAGGTCTCATAAGTTTTTTGATCGGCGCCGTCGATGGAGACGATGAGCGAGTCCAAGCCCGATGCCACGGTCTGGTGCGCGGTTTCCGGATTCAAATAATGCCCGTTGGTGCTCGTGGTCACAAAGATGTTCTGGCGTTTCGCGTACTCGACAAATTTGAGAAAGTCTTTGTTGATGAAGGGTTCGCCTTGTTGATAGAGGAGAAGATAAAACAGATATGTTCCAACCTCATCGATGATGGTTTTGAAGCGCTCGAAATCCATGAGGCCACTGCGCCGGGTCATGCTGCCGTTACCGGTGACACACAGGGGGCAACGCAAATTACACACGTTCGTCGGCTCTACGGTCATAATAAATGGCTTGCCCCAGATCAGCGCTTTCTTGCTGAATGCTGAAAGGGCCAAAGAGCTGAGCGCGATTCCGGCATTCAGCAATCGCCGCGCGCTGATAGTTTTCACAAGCAATGTAAGCGGAATTTCTTTCAAGTGTTTTCAGCCGCTGCCTTTTTGTGCGATCAAATACCAGGTTGGGTTGACAACGTGATTGAAGAGTCCAAAACGCTCATTCACCAACCCAATCACAACTTTGTCGAGTCGGATTTGTTTTAAGATCCTGACGGCGTCGATATGGAAGTCGCTGTTTACCACTGCCGTCGGTTGAGTGAAGAGCCGCTGGGCTACGGTCCTATTCACGAAACGAATTTTGAATTTGTTGTGCCGCAGCCATCTACGCAGTTTTCGCAAGGAAAACAGCGCCGCAAAGTCGGAACGGATGGCTGCTTCGCGGCGGAACACCTTGGTGATGAAAAACTCCACACCTTTTCTTGGTAAGGCCGCGACCACCGGCAAATTCCAGTGCGGGTCGGAAATCAGATTGAGAAGTGACCAGCGATTAGGTGTTGAGATATACAAGTGCCCATTTGGTTTCAAAACCCGGTGCGCCTCCGCCAGCGCCTTTTCTGGCTGGCGGAGATGCTCGAGCACATCTTGAAAAATAACCCAGTCGAATGTTGCCGCCGCAAAGTTCAATTGTTGCCCATCGCCCTCTAAAATTGTGGACGAATTTCGACCGGAATACTTATCTCTTAGCCTGCTAACCTTGTGCGGATTGCTCTCCAGCGCGATAACTGTCGCCCCTCGTAAGTCAAGCGCCATCGTGGTGCCGCCCATACCGAAGCCAACGTCCAAAACACGCAACTTAGCAAGCGGCTGACGGGATTCCAAAATGTCAGCCACTAATTCGCCGCGCTTGCCTGCAAAGTGAGCATAGTTGGCCCACAGTCGATAATTCGGGTGGCTGCTGGGCGGCAGCAGTATGCTGATTTCGGATTCGGGGGTGGTCAATTTTGGTTCATCTCTAAACAATGTGAGATCGTATCTGCAAGTTTTCTGCCATCGCGTCATTTCCATCTGATTTTGCCGACAAAACCGAGCGGTGAAATCACCACCTGGTTGAACAAGAAAAAGACTTCCCAGATCAAAAACAGGGACAGCAGGTTAGTACGATCAAATTTTCTAGTCATCAAAAATAGCGCGAGAAAATCCACTGTCAGTTTTGAGGAAAATAGTATCACAGCGATGGGGAAAAGGGTCGTCCGCCAAACGCCGTACACCAAGAAGGCAAACAGTATCAGATTCGAAAGATTGAAAAGAAAATAGCATGCTTTTATACCGTGGGCGTAATATTTTGCAGCGGACACATGCCGGCGCCTTTGTCTGATGAAATCGGAAAACTCGCTGACCGTGCGGCTGGGTACCGCCGTCTTCGGTTTGAGCGAATAGCGGATTTGCCAACTCGTGCGCTGACTCACCAGCTGCAGGAATAAATCATCATCACCCGATAGACTTTTCTGAATTGGCGCGAAGCCGCCGACCTCCTCATACACCGCTTTACGATAGGCGAGATTTCTGCCGGTGCAGGTTACGCCAACGTTCCACCCAGCCGAACCCGCGGCCACCAGCGCAGTCGCCATATTGTCCAGGGAGAGCAGTTTTTGCAGGGCATTCTGGGAACGCTCAAACGGCGCCGCGCCAATCAGCATTCCCACGTTTTCGGAAAATTGCGGAACCATTTCTGCTAACCACTCCGGAGGCGGCACGCAGTCGGCGTCGGTGGTGAAGACGATTTCACCGTTGGCCAATTCTATGCCCCGGCTGAGCGCATACTTTTTAGGACTCATTCCTTCAGGGGTCGATTCCACTCTTTCGATAATCATTTCGCTATCACATTTTTCTCGAAAGCGCTTTGCAAGCTCATAGGTATGGTCTTCTGACCGATCATCCACGATGATGATTTGCATCTGCTCCCGGGGATAGGTTTGTTGGGCCAAAGCTTGTAAGCACGTTTCAATGTTGGGGGCTTCATTTCTTGCAGCCACCACGATTGACACCTTTACGCGGCGATTTTGCGGACGCACGTGCGCGTGTGTCCGGAGAAGCCCGGTCAGCAAGAAAACGACAGTCGCAAAGTACACCAGGAATGCCAGGATCAAAATGAATAGCAATGTCTTCACTGCAATTTATGGGTCATAAGATATAGAAATTAAAGGCCATGGTCAAGGGGGAATTTTCATCACATCAACCTCATTGCCGCGTACAGCGAGGCCGCGGTCAGGTCCCGATAACGGAATTTCCGCTTTGACAAATAGATTGACTTTTGGGTTTGAGTTCCCTATTTTTCCACTAAAATTTTGGCGTAGCAAAGCAGGACTATTTTTGGCAACATTCAATTTAGCGATCGGCACGGGGCATACTCATTTTGAAATTAGTGATCCGTGTTTTTTATCGGCTCTGCAACCGAAGGCTATTTCAGCTCAAACGTCTCCCCAATCTATCGCCTTGCAGGCATTAGAGAATCCTGTCGCCAGTGAACAATTCGATGTCATCTTCAAAGACACAAAAAACCTCGCCATTGTCGTGCCCGATAAGACACGTAATAGCGGCGCCAGCCTATTTTTACCAATTTTGTTGGGGCGAATACGGGATTTGGGAGTGCTTGAGTCGAAGGTTCGAATTATTCTCGCTAATGGCACCCATGTGGGGCATTCAGCAGAGCAGATCGAGAGAATTGTCGGAAGTGAGATCGCACAACGCATTCAAGTGATTGATCACGACTGCCACGACACAGACAGTTTGACACGCCTGGGAGAAACGAAATCAGGTACGCCGATTTTTATCAACCGCAATATCCTTGAGGCGGATAAAGTGTTGGTTGCCGGAACCGCGATCCATCATTACTTTGCCGGGTTTGGCGGCGGACCGAAGATGCTCAATCCCGGATGCGCGGGATACGAGACGATCTCGAAGAATCATGCGCTTACGATTGACCCGCAAAGCGGCTGGCTGCATCCCGGCTGCCGCTCAGGTGAAATCGATAGCAATCCGGTGCAGATCGATATTGCGGACTCCCTGCGATTTATTCCGGCGCATTTTCTTTTTGAGACAATATTGAGTGATTCAGCGCAAATCGTCGCTGCCTTTGCGGGAAATCTGATGGCCGCGCATCGCCGGGCGTGCGAAATGGTTGATGCGTTATATAAAGTAAGAATTACGGAAAAGGCGGATTTGGTGATCGTGAGCTGCGGCGGATACCCGAAAGATATCAATTTCATTCAAGCACATAAATCGTTGCACAACGCATTTTATGCAGTGAAGGAAGGTGGGGTGATTCTCGCCCTGGCCGAGTGTCGCGAAGGCGTAGGTTCACAGACCTTTTTGGAATGGTTTGATTGTAAAGACGATGAATTGTTTCGGGAAAACTTGAGACGGAATTACAAAGTTAATGGCACAACAGCTCTGGCGTTAAAGATGAAGACGCGGTCGGTGAAAATAGTCTTTGTCTCAAGCCTGCCG
>DASWHH010000676.1:0-4547 GCA_036398295.1 bacterium | reverse complement strand
CCACCTCGAATAAAATCACCTTCACCCGCAGTGGCGGTACCTGGTATGGCATTGAGTACTACAACGCCTCTGCCAGCAGCCAAGTCTCTTATAGTATTATTCAGAACGCCCAATACGGGCTGCGCGTCATCAATTCAAATCCTTCGCTTTCATGGAGCACAATCAGGTACAATACCGTGCGGGTACAGTTCGACAACAATTCCTTTTCCTATGGTGGCACGCTCCAGGGCAACATTATCGAAGACAACTTCGATGGTGTCAAGTGCTACCAGTATTCCGATCCTGCCATTACGCCGAACAACGTCATCCGCTACAATATTTACAACGGCGTCTATGGCGACGCCACCTCGGTGCCCACCCTGGGTTACTATGACATCACCGGTCACAACAGTCTCTACTACAATGGCACCGAAGTCTGGTCGAATTATTCGGGAACGATTTCTGCGCGTTACAACTGGTGGGGCGAGGCGAATCCTACGCCGAATGTCTCCGGCAATGTCGATTGGTCCAATTACCTGAACTACGACCCCAATTCCGGCATGGGAAAAGTGGTGGCTAAAGGCGCGTCACCTGTGAGTCAAGACAACGCGATGACAGACGGCGCCGCCGATACCCTGGGCATGGCCGAAGTCAATCGCGCCCATAAGATTTTCCTGGATGGATGATTATGAATGGGCCCAGGCACAATTTGAGGGTATTGTCGGCAACTATCCCGATCATTTTTCCGGCCACCGCGCCCTGGTCTTTGTCGGCCGGTGTCTACAGAAACTGAACCGGGAAAATGAATCGATTGCCCGGCGGGATCAGCTGGTCCAAAACCATGCCGTCAAGGAAATTTTCGGACTGGGCCATTCCCTGGCCGTCGGGGAGTTGGTCAAGCTCGAACAATACGCTGAAGCAATCGACCGGTGTTTGGCCATTTTGCAGGATTTCCCGGAAACGGCCCTGGCAAAATATGCGCTGTATGATTTGGGCAGCATCCACTGGTACCGGCTGGCGGATCAAAAAACCGGGGAGGCATACTACCGGGAACTGATTGCAAATTGGCCGGATGACGATCTTTCCATCTCCGCTCTGGCGACATTGGGCGAATGGGTGTCACGCGAGCAGGCCGGGTCTCAGCCTGAATCAGAATCACCATTAGCGAAACCCGGTGAAATTCCGGGCGAATTCGCGGTATCGCCCAACTACCCTAATCCCTTCAATCCAACGACAACCATCCGTTATTCTCTGCCGGTCGATGCAGAGGTTTTGATAAAGGTGTATGATGTTCTCGGCCAAGAAGTCGCCGTGTTAGTGGATGAGGTCAAACGCGCGGGTACCCACTCGGCAAACTTTGACGCCACGAATTTTTCGAGCGGCGTTTATTTCTACTCCATCTCCGCCGGTGATTTTCATCAGACGAAGAAGATGATCCTCGTCAAGTGACGAAAGTCGGAAATATCTGAACTGCAAAAAAAAATTAGGTGGGGGCTGTCCAAAAAGGTTGCTGTCATTGCGAGCGAAGCGAAGCAATCCCACAATGCTGTGCTCAAATCAGGAGATTGCTTCGGCAAAAGGCGCCTCGCAATGACAATTCTCTCCCTTTTTGAACAGCCCCACTTTTCAAAACCCAACCCGAACACCGAATGTCGAATATCAAACCAAAACTTCGTCGTTCGACATTCCTTGTTCGATATTCGATATTCGGCCCCTGCAATGAGCGGAACCAATTAACTATTGACCATTGACCGTTCACCATTGTCAATTGTCAATGGTGAATGGCCAATGGTGAATTGTGAACGGCTTCACTCATTGCTACCTCTGAAAAACCCATTCCGGCGGAATCAGCCGATTGAGGTCGGCGCGAAATTCCGGTGGCAGGATGCTCAGTCCCACCTGATACGACGCATTGGTCCAGCCAAATCCCTCACGCGTGATGTAAGAAAATTTTGTTCCCACATTGCCGTACTCCGCAAAAACCTGATGCGAGCGCGTGGCCACATCAAATTTTTCGGGAACCGTTCCGTTGTAATTTGCTGCGTTAAAGGTGATGCAATGGAGCCAGCGGTAAACCAGACGGTGGGCGATGCTGTCGTAGCCGTAGTTTAGCAAGCCCTGCCATACCACCATCTGGTGAGGCGCCCAGCCGTAAGGATAATCCCATTGCCGAAGCGGATGTTCCGGCGTGATGGGACCGCGCGATTCTTCACTGGAGCCGGCAATTCCTCCGGGCATCTCCAACTGAGGAAGGGCGTACTTGACTAATTTCTCGGCTTGTTCTTTCGTGGCCAGCCCTGCCCACAAAGGATAAAACGTGGTGGCGCTGACATACTCGGTCTGACGGCCCTCTACAAAGTTGTAATCAAAGAACAGGCCTTTCGGCGCGTGCCATAAGTGGCTGTTGATCAACCCCTTGCGCTTCTCCGCGGCCTGGTACCACGCTGAACTGGTCTCTGCTTCTTTCTTGTTAATTTGCAGCTTCCCGGAGAATTCCGTCTCGATGGTTTTCGCGATATCCATTTCGATTTTGTAGAGCAAGCTATTGAGATCCACCGTAACCAGGTCCGCGCAGCGACTTTCCAGACGATAGCTCGTGTCGTGTCCCGACTCGCGCATAGCTCGATCATGAACAAAATACTCATCCAGTTCAGGGACTTTGATTTTGCCGGAACGGTAGGCCGCCTCAAATGCACGGAGTTCCATGCCGAACTTTTTTGAGTATACCTGATACACGGCGTCAAAATGGCCCGGCTCAACCTCTGGTGGCGGACCAACTCCAGAATCATAATAGCGGCTCAAACCGGTTTTGGTCAGGCGACTTGGATTCATCCAGACAGTGCGATATTCTTTGATCGCTGTCTGCAACACGGTACGTAGCCACTCCTTGCTCGAGGCGTCCCGCGGGAGCCGCTCATAGATGGCCAGAGCCATCGAGGTGAGAAACGGCGGCTGCGAGCGGGTCAGGAAGTAGGTGCGGTTGGCGTTGAGAATCGCGCCGTAGTGATTAATCTCGTAAACAAAATTGTCCACCATCCATTTGGCCAGCGTTAATCGATCATTTTGCAGAAGTCCCAGCACCATGAAATAGCTGTCCCAGCCGTACATCTCATTGAAGCGCCCGCCGGGTACCACAAAGGGAAGCCCCTCGAAATTCGCGAGGTTTTTTGACCTGACATCACCTCGCGCCACGATCTCCAAGCCTAAAATACCGTGATGACCATCCAACTCCCGCACATATCGGGGCGTGATTTTTTTGGCAAGACGCACGACCTTCATTTTCCACTCCGGGTGCTCAGTGGCAACCCGCGTGAAATAGTCGTAGGCCATCTTATCGGTGTATGGAACATAGACATAACGAAACCCGTCCACGGTTACGGTTTTTTCATCGGAAAGAATTTTGGACAGACCTTTTTCGTCGATGCGCCTGGTCAGGCTGTTCCAATACATGTCCTTAATGAGTCGTGAAATGCGATCGCTGGGCAGCTCGAAAACTCTCTCGGCATCGAGCTCTACCGTGTCGCGGCCAGTGCTTTCTGATATTTTCAGCTCCTGCAAAAGGTTGGAGAGGAAGTACGTGCCGGACACCTCCAGGCGTTGGTCGTCGGTCGTATTGAGCCAAAAGCGTTTGTCCCCGCGCTCGGCGCCTAAAACGTGAGCGTCGTCGATGGTGATCTTCTTATCGCCGTCGGTATCTTCGTCGGTTATCAGCGCGTCAACGGCTGCTCGAACGGATACAGATATTTTGCCAGGCGACTCCTGGGCCGTGGCGAACGGCACGCAACAGGTAGCAAGCAGACACCAGGCAGCAAACGGTGAAACGCAGGGCGATGCTTTCATCTCATTTTCCCTAAAATTTGTCAGTGAGAAAAATGGTAACTATGCATTCAAATTTACTTTTCCGTCAATGGTCCGCGAGGCGCTCAGTTAAGTATTGCACGACCAGGTCAGTCAGATTCCAGAGTTGAATGTCGGAGCTAGTGGGATAGCGCGCCGGCAGAAGTTTTCCGTCGATAATTTCATAGCTCCACAATTCATTATGCTTCAGCCCTGACGACTCCACCGCTCCCTGGATTTTATCCAGGGCGGCATGCAATTCTTGCACGTACGAAGTCAGGCCCATCATTTTGATTTGGCCTTCGGCATCATCGGCAGCAAAAATCTGCCGGGCTAAACCCAAAATAAGCAGATTGACCTCGCGGCCCCAAACCGTGCGCGGCGAGTGATAGAGATCGCGTTGGAAGCTTTCCCATACCTGGGAAGGGGCATACACGTCGTTGGCTACCACCGGCCCCACTCCCTCCAAAAAGAGTCCGATTGGGTAAGGCGTTACGCACATTCTGACCAGCTTCAAAACTTCGTCCGGGCTGCGTTGTCCGTCCAAAATCTCCCGGGTGAAATTTTCGAGAAACAACCACATGGCGGGATCGGTGTTAACGACCGCTATCGGCTGGCCGGCCTCATCCAACGAAAGAGCAAGAAACTCGATACCGCTATTAGCTGCAGCGGGCTCAGCGATCATTTCTTGCCAGTAAAGCCTTTCTCTCTCCGGCAACCATGCCAATTTC
>DASWHH010000675.1:0-3665 GCA_036398295.1 bacterium | reverse complement strand
CAAACATCAAAACGTAGATAAGCGCAAAGATGATATCATTATCCTGGTACGCGACCACCGCCGCCAGTAAAAATACTGCGGCCCCGGCTATTAACGGCAGTTGCTGTTTTCGTTTGGCAAAAATTGCCATGGTGTACCTTTGCAGGTTTATGATTTCAGTTTGAAAATTCGAATATCGAAATCCGAAACAAATTCGAAATTCAAATATCTAATGACAGGCTGTTTCCGGATCAGTAGCACGTCAACTTGCCTATCTGAACCCTCGTAGTCTCAAAGTTGTGTTATCGTGTGTTTTTAGTTTGTTGCGGATTTCGGATTTCTGGACACTATCTTTGGTTGCGGCGATGCCGCGCTGCGATCTTTTGTGTCTCTGTGGTGGTGAATTAGACCTACTTGTTATTTGCTCAATCGCCGCAACACAAACTTCCCCAGAAAATGGATATCGTTGCCTTTTTGCAGATAGTCAAAAAACTGGCGTCCCATTTCACGCCAGGTGGTTTCGTTGATATCGTAAAAAATATTCTTGCCCTCGCGATCGTTGGTCACCAGATCGGCGGCCCGCAGCAACGATAGGTGGTGGCTCACCGTTGGCTGGGTCAGGCGCAGGGTCTCAGAAATTTCGGTCACCGAGCATGGCCCTTCTTTCGCCAGCAACAGCATAATTCGCAGCTTGCTTTCCTCGCTGATGAGCTTGAGAATTTTGCTGGCACGGCGAACATACTCTTCCGGAAAAAAAGTGCTGAATTCGCTTTCGGTGATCTTTTTGGTTCTGCGGGACAATTGCCGTTTGCACTCTTATGAAAATACCATGCTGGCGAAGGTGACCGTGGAGTTGCTTTCATCCATCGCTGTTTCGGAATAGTTGAGCAGCTTACCTTCCTGCGCAGTGAGCGAACGCAGCATGGTGTAGATGGGCGAAAATCCGCATACACGATGGCGGTCGCAGTATTTTTCCACCACGCGATAAAAGCCCTCATGATCCACCCTTTCAACATGCGCAATCAGTTCCTGATCGGCGGCGCGGACCGCTGCCAGAAAATCCAGGTCTGGTGGTCGCTCATCGCCGTAGCGCTGCCCCACGTGGGAAAAATCTACGCTGGCGATCAAGCACACTCGTTTACCGAATTGGGCGATCGTTTCTCGCAATGCCCCGCTGAAGTCATCAACAATTTTTCGCTCGCGGGGGAACTGCTCGGGGTTGAGCATATGATAGGAAAACGAACAGAGAATCGGCACAAAAGTGAAATGGTGTTTCTTCTCGAATAGATACTGCAGAAACGGCAGTTGGAATTCGATGGTGTGCTCGCTACGGTGCGGTAGAACTTCCGCTGAGTGGAGATTTCGAGTTTTACTATTAAGTGTCTCGATGAAGTCGAAATCACATTGGGCGCGTCCGAGTGGCGTTTCAAAATCCTTTGCCAGTATAGAATAAAGATTCGCCAGGCCGGAGTGACCGGTTCCCAAAATCACAAAGCAGTCGGCCGGTTGCGATTCCGCCAGCCCCCTGTACGCAAAGGAATAACAAGCTCCGCCGGCCCGCAAATCGATATGGGGGGCAATTATTCCCTTTACAACTTTGTGACCTCGTTTCGTTGGTAACCCGGCGCCGACCGCGTTGGTAAAAAAACTCCTGATTTGGGCCTTGAGCTTGGCAGGTTCGGATTCATAACTCTGTCCTGCGTGCGCCGCCACCCGCGCTGGCAGCGACAAAAATTGGCGTTCGATTTCCCGAAGTGATCGCTGAAAAGCGTGATTGTCGAGGTAGAGATTTGAGTCAAGATTGGTAAGGATCTCCGCGAGCTGCTCCTCATAGAGCAGATTACCGAAAGCCTGCAGGTATTTGTGGCGTAAGTCGAGCTGCGAGTGTCGGCCGTCGAAGAATTGCAGTAGATAAAAAATATCGGGTGAGAGAAACAGCATGTTACTGGCGATACCATTGGGATCGCGCAGGCCAAACATGCGGCCTTGCGCCGTCTCCACAGGGAATGCGTCCACGTAACGCAGCTTTGGATATTCGTTGTCGATCATGGCCTTTCCAAACGTTTACTAAACCTTGAAGGTTTAGTAAACGTTCTATATTCTCGCTGGACTTACACAAATAAACCCGAATGGCTGGTCGTCGCCATTTTCGAACTGGTGTTCTTCGAACGGCCCAATATAAATGGTATCGCCGAAGCCGACGGCGTACTTTTCCTTTCCCAAAAGCACTTGTCCTTTTCCGCGCAAAACCATGACGCCGTGATCGTGCGCATGTTTGTCAAACGACGTGTGGCCGCCCGGCGCCACTTCAAAATAACGAATTTCAAAATTGTGCGCGCCGTCCTCTGCGCCAATCAGTATTTTCTTAATGACGTCCCTGGCGCGGTCGTTGGGATACTGTTTCGCTGAAACGCCATCCCAATCAAATTGACCCTCAAACTTGTGAATGATGCCCACAACGCCCTTACCTTCGCATGGCACACACAAATGCACAATGGGACGCAAATGCCGACCTGGCGCTCAAATCGCTCTCCTCGCGTGCTTACCTTCAGAGTTCATCGACCACTAACGTCTTCAACGACTCTCTGGCGTGAATGGTATTTGCCATGGCTTCTCGAATGTTATCCAGTCCAAAGCGATGCGTCACCAGCTTCCTTGCGGTAATCACACCCGCTTCGATCACGGCCAGCGATTCGGCAGTATCGTCCGGTCCGCAGGAGTAGCTGCTGAGCAGGTTAATTTCGTTAAAATACAGATGATATGGATTAACGCTCAACATCGCCTCGTCCGGCGCGGGGGTGAAGAATACCACCGTGCCCCCTTTGCCGGCGCAGGCAATCCCGTCGCTCATAGCGGTTGTCGTCGCAGGGCCGACGATTACCACCTCCGCCAACTGGCCGCGTGTCAGATCTTTGACTTTTTCGATCAAGTTTTCGGTTTTCACATCGATCACCGCATCGGCGCCAAATTCCAGCGCCTTCTGCAAACGATACGGTACAAGGTCAGCGCCAATGATCTTTGGAATTCCATAATGGCGTGCCAGCAAGAGGTGCATTTGTCCCATCACCCCGAGGCCGATCACCAGCATTGTATCTTCGCGCTTCAAATTCACCTTGCGCAGGGATTTCACCACACAGGCGGTTGGCTCCACTAGCGCCCCGTCTTCAAATGTGAGCGCAGCCGGCAGCCTTAGTGTATCGCCGCTTAAATTAGTTGCCGGTACTCGGAAGAACTCGGCCATCCCCCCGGGATCCAGTTTCGAAGCTTTCCATGTGGCACAGAGCGAGTATTGCTTCTTCCTACAATACTTACAATCAAAGCAGGGGGCGTGGTGATGAACAAACACGCGATCACCTTCTTTAAACTGGGTCACCCGGCTGCCCGCTTTTTCAATGATGCCGGCCGGTTCGTGACCCAGGAAAAAGGGGGCTTTCTTTTTGACATACCACGCCATGGTGTCGCTACCACAGATGCCGCACGCTTTCATGCGCACCAGCGCTTCGTCCGCGCCGATGTCAGGCACTGGCGCGTCCTCGATGCGGATGTCTTCGAGGCTGTAGAGTTTGGCTGCCTTCATTATGATTGATTATTGTCTATTGATTATTGATTAATGATCATTTTAATAGTCATTAGCCAATAATCAATAATCACTAAACGATTGTAAAGGGCAACTTAACCAATTTTCC
>DASWHH010000674.1:0-6055 GCA_036398295.1 bacterium | reverse complement strand
AAAACTTTATCGGAGCAATTTAAAAGTGGTTGGTCAAAAAATCCGGATAAAACTCAAGGCGTACGATCATCGTCTTATCGATAAGTCAACCGATAAGATCATTCGAACGGCTAAGGCGACCGGCGCGGCCATTTCTGGACCAGTGCCATTGCCCACCAAGCGGTCGCTTTATACCGTTCTTAGATCGCCGCATGTGGACAAAAAATCGCGCGAGCAGTTTGAGACCCGCATTCATAAACGCTTGATTGACATCTTAAATTCGACTCCGAAAACCGTCGACGCCTTGATGAAGCTTGAGCTGCCGGCTGGCGTGGACGTTGAGATTAAGGTTTGATCTTTTTAATAACAACACGATTAAGACAAGGTTGAATTCATGAGTGGCCTGATTGGAAGAAAACTGGGAATGGCGCGGGTTTTCGACGCGCAGGGCAAGAACCGCGCGGTTACCCTCATTGAAGCTGGCCCGTGCGTCGTCACCCAGATTAAAAACGCCGACAAAGATGGTTACGACGCTATCCAGCTTGGCTTTGAGGACAAAAAGGACAAGCATACCAATAAGCCCGAGGCTGGCCATTTTGCCAAGGCTGGAAGCAAACCCAAGCGATTCGTGAGGGAGTTTAACGATTTTGATAATCAGGATACTATGAAGCTAGGCGATGCGTTGACGGTCGATTTGTTTAAGGAAGGGGAGACCGTCGAGGTCGTGGGCTGGTCGAAGGGTAAGGGCTTTCAGGGTGTGGTAAAACGTCACCACTTTAGTGGCGGCCCGAAAAGCCATGGACAAAGTGACCGCACACGTGCGCCGGGTTCGCTCGGTCAATCTTCGTATCCATCGCGGGTTTATAAGGGCTTGCGTATGGCTGGCAGAATGGGCAATCGGCAGGTTACGACAAAAAATTCGACCATCGTCAAAGTCCTGCCGGATAAAAACATCATTATGATTGAAGGGTCTGTTCCAGGGCCCAAAAGTGGTTTGGTTCTAATCAAAAAATAACAGAAAATTATGGAACTTGAAATCTTCAAAAAAGATGGGAAGCCCTCAGGAAGCAAAGTTACGCTTCCGGAGAAAGTTTTTGGGGCTCAACCGAGCCAGGGCTCAGTTTACCTCGCAGTCAAATGTCTGCAAGCCAATGCCAGGCAGGGCACACACAACACCAAAACCAGGGCGATGGTGAGCGGCGGCGGCAAGAAGCCCTGGAAACAGAAAGGGCGTGGCGTGGCACGCGCGGGAACCATTCGTTCACCATTGTGGGTGGGCGGCGGTCGAGTGTTTGGTCCTCATCCACGCGACTACGGTTTGAAGCTTCCTAAAAAGGTGAAAGCGCTGGCCCGCATCTCGGTCTATTCCGACAAGGCAAGAAACGAGCAGGTGATGGTGGTTGAGAATTTCAAGTTGGATCAGCCCAAGACCAAGGAGATGTTCGGAATTCTGAAGTCTCTCGGTCTCGAAAAGACCAAGACCCTGATGTTGGTCCCAGAGTACGACGCCATCTTGCTGAAGGCCAGCAGAAACCTACCCATGCTGAACATCAAAGTTGCAGCCACCGAATCGACTTACGACCTACTCAATTGCGAGCGTTTGTTAATTCAGGAAGCGGCGATAGCCAAAATCAGTGGAGTGCCTCAATAATGAAACTGTCGGAATCCATTTTGATCAAGCCGTTGCTCACCGAAAAAATGCTCAAACAACAGGAAGAAGAGCGCAAATACGCGTTTCAGGTGATGCCCGCCGCAAATAAGATTGAGATTAAGCGTGCGGTTGAAGCAAAATTCGGCGTGCAGGTGTCAAGTGTGCAAACGATTAACGTCAAAGGTAAAGCCAAGCGTATGAACACGCGCCGCGGCCTGACTCGTGGCAGGCGTGCCAATTGGAAGAAAGCCATCGTCACTCTCCGTGAAGGACAGGCGATTGATTTCTTCCAGGAACAACAAACGAAATAGGTTGAATCATGGGAATCAAGACCTACAAGCCCACCACCCCGAGTTTGCGATATTTTTCCACGCTGACGTTTGATGAAATTACAAAAACCGAACCTGAGAAATCTCTGGTTCGGCCCATCAAAAAAACCGGCGGCCGCGACAACAACGGCCACATTAGTTCCCGGTTTCGTGGCGGGGGTCATAAGCGTGCGTTTCGAATCATAGATTTCAAACGTAACAAGGATGGTATCCCCGCCAAAGTGGCCGCGGTTGAATATGACCCCAATCGCACGTCCAATATTGCTTTGCTCCACTATGCCGATGGCGAGAAGCGATACATATTGTCTCCGCTTGGCCTGAAGGTTGGCGACAAGCTCATGTCCGGCCCGGGATCAGAAATCCGTGTGGGAAACGCTATGTCATTGAAAGATATTCCGCTCGGAACCCTGGTGCACAATATAGAAATGATTGTCGGAAAGGGCGCGCAGTTGGCACGCAGTGCTGGAACTTACGCGCAAATTGTAGCAAAGGAGGGCAGCTACGCTCAATTGCGTTTGCCTTCGGGTGAGGTGAGGATAGTACGTCTTGAATGCCGTGCCACTATTGGACAGGTTGGCAATGTCGATCATGAGAATGTCTCTATCGGCAAGGCTGGGCGTTCACGCTGGCGGGGCCGAATGCCCCACAACCGTGGCGTAAGCATGAACCCGGTAGATCATCCGATGGGCGGCGGAGAGGGCAAGAGTTCGGGCGGCCGCCACCCTTGTTCGCCGTGGGGTAAACCTGCTAAGGGAGGGAAGACCCGCAAAAGAAAGCCATCTGATAAATACATAGTGACCAAGAGAAAGTAAAACGCATTTTGAATTATTAAGGAAGGCTATGCCAAGATCGATCAAAAAAGGCCCGCATGTTGACGAGAGACTGGTGTCGCGCATTCAGGGCTTAAACAAGTCCAATCAGAAAAAGGTGCTGAAAACCTGGTCCCGGCGATGCACCATAACGCCCGATTTCGTTGGGCACACGCTGGCGGTTCACAACGGCAACAAGTTCATTCCAATTTTTATCACGGAAAACATGGTCGGTCACAAGTTGGGCGAGTTTGCACCCACAAGAACTTTTCGAGGGCACAGCGGGAGGGCCGCGGCCGAAAAAGCGGCGAAAGTTAAGAGTACTTAACAGCGAGAATCTCAAACATGGAAGCACGTGCAATTGCCAGATACGTTCGAAGATCGCCGCGGAAAGTTCGCCAGGTGGTGGATTTGATTCGCGGCAAGCAGGTCGATCACGCTCTCAATATTTTGCATTTTTCTGCCAAGGCTGCTGCGAAGCCGATTGAAAAAACGATTCGATCAGCCGTTGCTAATATTCTGAACACCGAAGGGGCCTCCAAAGTTGAGCCAGAACAGTTGGTGATCAAGGAGGCCTGGGTAGACAAAGGATTTGCATTTCGGCGGTTTCGCGCCGCCTCCATGGGGCGGGCGATGAGAATGCGCCGACCGACCTGCCACATAACGATTGTGGTTTCCGATATGGGAAAAAATTAAAGTCTGGAGGACCGTTTGGGACAAAAAACCAACCCGATTGGGTTTCGCTTGGGCGTCATCAGAGACTGGGAGTCTAACTGGTTTGATGAGCGCGACTTTGCCAGTAAGCTGAAGGAAGATTTGATGCTGCGGAAATACATCCGGCAGAGACTACAAAACGCCGGTATTTCCATGATTCACATCGAGCGGACACCGCAGCGAATTACCTTGACCATCCATACCGCCCGTCCCGGTATAGTCATCGGACGAAAGGGTGCGGAAGTGGACAAGTTGAAAGAGGAGCTACAACGGATCACGGACAAAGAGATCCAGCTCAACATAAACGAAATCAAAAAGCCGGAACTGGAAGCCTACCTGGTTGCAGAAAACGTCGCGCATCAGCTGGAGTCCAAAATATCGTTCCGCCGCGCCATGAAAAAAGCGGTGATGAGCACTATGCGGATGGGTGCCGAGGGTGTTCGTATAGCCTGTTCGGGACGTTTGGGTGGCGCGGAAATGGCGCGCAACGAAAGCTATAAGGATGGGCGTATTCCGCTGCATACACTGCGGGCCGATATCGATTTTGCCCGAGTCACGGCGCGCACACCTTATGGCGCAATCGGCGTAAAAGTCTGGATTTGTCGCGGTGAGATTTTGGGAAGTCAAGGAGCGTAAACCATGTTAATGCCCAAGCGCGTAAAGTATCGGAAACAGCAGCGCGGCCGCATGAAAGGAAAGGCTGTGCGCGGCTCCACCCTTGCCTTCGGGGAATTTGGCATGAAGGCGATGGCGCCCGCGTGGTTAACAGCGCGGCAGATTGAGGCCGCTCGTGTGGCCTTGACTCGCCATATCAAACGTGGCGGCAAGGTTTGGATTCGAGTCTTTCCTGACAAGCCGGTTACCCAGAAACCTGCCGAAACTCGAATGGGGAAAGGTAAAGGCGCACCGGAATTTTGGGTTGCGGTCATCAAGCCTGGCAGAATCTTGTTTGAACTGGGAGGTGTGACCGAAGAGTTGGCGCGCGAAGCATTTCGACTGGCGGCGCACAAGCTGCCCTTTCAAACCAAGTTTGTCAGTCAAGCGGACTACGGTGAAGCGACATGAAAAAATACGAACTCAAAGAACTTACTAAAGATGATATCGAACTGAAGCTGGCCGACGCCGTCGAGGAGTTATACAACCTGCGTTTTCAGCATGCCATGCGGCAGTTGGATAATCCCCTCAGGTTGCGGCAGGTGCGAAAAGACATTGCGCGTTTCAAAACTATTCTGTATGAATACGAACAGGGACGGCGAGTCTCCAAAAAGGCAGCTACGAATAAATAATATTAGGGCAATATGGAAAAAAGAGAAAGTCGGAGAAAAACCAAGATTGGCAAAGTCGTTTCCAACAAAATGAAAAAGAGTATCGTGGTGGCGGTGGAGCGACGAGTCAAGCATCCTCTGTACGCAAAGTACTTTAGGAAGACCTCTACGTTCATGGCGCATGATGAGGAAAATCAGAGCGCTATCGGGGACAAGGTCAGAATAATGGAAACGCGCCCAATGAGCAAATTGAAGAGGTGGCGTCTGGTCGAAATTCTTGAACGAGCGAAATAACACCTGAGGAAGGACGCGAGACGATGATTCAGCAATATACACGATTGAATGTGGCGGACAATACCGGCGCCAAGAAGGTTATGTGTATTCTCGTACCGGGCGATACCAAGCGCCGCTATGCTACCGTCGGCGACGAGATCATGGTTTCGGTTAAGACGGCAATCCCCGGCGGCGTTATCAAAAAAGGCGATGTGAGCAAGGCAGTCGTGGTGCGAACCAAAAAGGAAATCCGTCGCAACGATGGTTCATACATTCGCTTCGATGAGAACGCGGCCGTTTTGATAAACGACCAAAAAGAACCCAAGGGCACCCGTATTTTTGGACCGGTCGCACGCGAGCTGCGCGATAAGCAGTTCATGAAAATTGTATCCTTGGCGCCGGAGGTACTTTAATTGTTAGTGAAGTTTCAGGAGATGCGATAACATGCATGTAAGACGCGGACATCAGGTTGTGGTTTTGGCGGGTGAAGATCGCGGTAAGCGCGGGAAAATACTTAAGGTTTTCCCCGATAAGGGTCGGGTTATTGTCGAAGGCGTTAATTTTATCAGCCGCCACATGCGCCCTTCGGCTGGCATGCCCCAGGGAGGAATTGTCAAGAAAGAGGCTCCGATACACGCCTCGAATGTGATGGTCATTTGCCCAAAATGCAACGAGCCAACCCGTCCCACTTTTAAGTCCATCAAGGATGCTAATAAAACTTCGCGAAAAAAAGCGCAGGTGTGCAAGAAGTGCGGTGAAATGATTGAAGTGACATCATAATGCATTAGAAACTTGGAAGCTGAAGAAACATGGCCGAGTATAAACCCAGACTGATTGCTGAGTATCATGAGAAAATTGTCCCGACTTTGATGAAACGGTTCGGGTACAAAAATATCATGCAGGTACCCAAGCTGGAAAAAATTGTGGTAAACATGGGTGTAGGGGCGGCGATTCAGGACGCCAAACTTCTGGATCGTTCGATAGAGGACCTCTCTATTATCACGGGACAAAGGCCGATTGCCATTAAGGCCAGAA
>DASWHH010000673.1:0-3058 GCA_036398295.1 bacterium | reverse complement strand
TCCGGATTTTCAGCCGACAGGATTTTCCACTCACGAAAAAACAACGGAACATTTCTGATCAGTTGGTTAACCTGGCCAACATACCGTTTCAGGCGCTGTTTGAGTGCGCCTCTGATTCTGCCGCCCATGCTCAACTGGCCGTTGGTGGCGAAGGGAATGGGATTTAAATTGTATGAGTTGATTTCATAGCCGCAGGAACGCATCGCAGTCACAAATTCTTTCACATGCACTGCGGCGCCCACGGAATCCTGCTGGTTATCGTAAAGATAGTTGAAATAGACCACTTTCATAGAGATACTACTTCCGCTGCCCGTGACCGTCGCCCGGATGCGAGCTGTTTGAGGTCGCGGAAAAATGTGGTGGTTACTTTGTAGGTCGCGCCGGCCTTGACTTCACGGTCGACCAGGCGGGCTGCCACAACCTCCGCCACGCCTTTGGCCGTGCGTATTCGCTCGACCGCTTCCAGAGCAATGACGTTCTCTTCAACTTCGCAGATCAGTCCCGGACGCGAATCCCGGCAGCGCAACCACAGTTGACCCTCGTTCAGCTCGTATGCAAATTTGTCGACCAGGACCGGGAAGTTAAAAAAGCGCACTTCTCGCAATTTATCATTCCTTTTGAAAACGATGGTATCTCTGACTTCAAGAGCATCATCGCTCAGATTGATACGGCGATCAATTGTACAGATTCCCAGATCCGTGGAAATATGGGCTTCACTCTCGGAATGCGATGCAATCGTGTCCCTGCACCCGACTGGAGAAAAGAGGTTATCTTCGTTATCCACAAATATCGGCGCAAAAAGATTTTTCTGAACGTTGGCATCGCCGAAGCGTTGGCCAAAACTGCTTGCGGTAGCCCCTCCTGGACATGAAAACACCCAGCCCGCATCGCGAATCCAAAGATGGCATGGGCTCAACCCGGTCTCGGAAGAATAGTGCGGCAGGCCTTTCCCAAATGCCACAAAGAAATTGTGATTGGAGAGAAAAACAAAATTCCGACTCTTTTTCTGACGGTAAGGCCGGATGGCAATCGCCTCAGCCCTGGGTTGTCTGGTTAACTCGTAGGCCAGGGCCAGCCACACTCCGAGAAATGCGTTATAGACTGTCGTGTGGTGATAATCGTACCACCCCATGCGTTCCCGATCAGCGTGAGTGTTCAACACCAAAGTAAAATGCTCATGATCAAGAAAGGTGATGAGATAACCAAAGACTCGCTGTGCGGCTTCCTGGTATTTTACCAGGCCGGTCAGATGAGCAGCCGCAGTCAAAGCATAGATCGCCGTTCCAAATCCAAAGATTTGCGCGTGCCCGCGACCCCAGTAGTTGAAATCGCCATCGGGGTCGATGAAGGGCAGGAAAAAGTCCACGCCTCGCAAGAATTTTTGCGCCAATTTCGGGCTGGGATTCAGCAAATAGAGGCGGTGCAGGAGCGCCACGGTGTAAATATGATATTGAATAGGGCGGCTGACATTGTGCTCGTCGTCAAAACCGCCATCGGGCTGTTCGCCTCTGAGTGCCGCAAAATAATTGTACTTTGACATCACCCAGTCGAACCTTGAACCAAAAAGTCGATAGCGCTGCAAATAGGCGAGTGCCCGCATCGCCGCCCAGTTCGCAAGATGATTGTTCTGGTTAGTTTTCCAGTTCTGCAGACAATGGGCCCAGCTTTCTTTCATCTCCCGCTCGAGATGTTGCTCGAGCCGGCGATAGCATTCGATCAGCGCGTAATTTTGAAAATCCCAATGATACATCCATTGCGAAAGCGCGTACTCGTCCGGCGAGGTGTGTTGGTGAAATTGGAAGGCCTTCGTGGCGTGATCAAGGTACTGCCGCTCGCCGGTTTGCTCGTACAAAATCGCACTCAGCAGGGCGAAGTGGCTGGCGCTGTAGTGCTCGCCCATCACGCGCTCGTCGACCGGATCCCAAATACCCCCAAAATCGTAAACGCGCAGCGTGGCCTCCGCCGCCCGTTTGTCAACTAGCTCGATCACCAGACCCTGCGTTTGAAAGAGTCGATCCGGCGGCAGAGGCGCTGCAATTTTCAAGTCCCGTTTGACCGGATGTTCCAAGGTAAAATGCAGATTGCCGTCGCGCACTTCTGCTTTGAGGAGTTCCTGGTTAACCTGCAGGCTCGCCAGCCAGTCATGAATCTTCTGTGCAATTCTCTGGTATTCAATCATCTTATTACAGTCTTCTGCTTCCCAGGCCTCTTCTCAACTGGCGGAGATTTCCGGAACGATTTTTCGGTTGTCACGCAGCACGCCGACCTCCGGGCGTAGTTGCCCGCCAGCGTCACGCGCCTCTCGCTTTAACTGGTCAACGCGTGTCCAATCCACCAGGCACTTGTAGAGTAAGTTCATGTACTTTTTAAAAATCCAGGTGGGAAAGTGCACCACCATGCGGTTGACAAGAGGAATTTCGAAAAATGCCGGCACGGCTAAAATAATAAATCCACCTAAGTAATGCTTCCAGGCGAGTTTTTCATGGGGGTCGAGGTTATGATAATTTGGCACCGACAGTCCCAGCAGTTTTCTGATTCTGATGGCGGCAAACGCCAGCTTCTTTTTCAGGTTTATCGTGGGCATCATACCCGACTTCACCACATTCGGGTGAGTCGGCTCGATATAGAGTACTCCCTCTTTCGCGAGCTTGTTGACGACCTCTGAGCCTTTTTCCGTCCGTGTGATGACGAAAGACCAGCCCTTTTTGTAATCCTCCCGAACCACGCCGTCATCGCGCCACTCATCGCCGCAGACGATGTCTCCGAATTCGGACATGGCGTCGGTGCAGGTAGCGCAGCGCTCGCGCTCGAAGAGTGCATGGGACCAAAAGAAATCCTGCACCGGGTGAATCATTTTGTTGGTGCCATCCTTCTTGATGACATTGAAGCCGCCCGGCCAGGTGTCGTCGCGATATTTGATTTCTTTGATCTCAGCGAAATTCTTAACCCCGGCGCGCCGGACCAGAAACGTGGTATTGGTAAACGAAGGGTGAAATCCGCAAATCAGCCCGATTTGCAGAACGATGCGTTTGCGAATGCGCGGCATTTTCTGTTGGGC
>DASWHH010000672.1:0-1905 GCA_036398295.1 bacterium | reverse complement strand
TCCTGCAGACCCTGATTAGCTCCCTGGCTAATGATTCCGTATGGCCCATTGACCTTGACAAGAGATATGCTGCCATCCGCAAAAACCACTTGAGCAAGAACAATGAGCCAGGCTGCGATACCCAAAATCCTTTTCATGATGCGTTTCCCTGTAATATGTGCTTTGAATCGAAGTTTCTCGATGTGTTCGTTCTTGAACCCGACGCTGCTTCTTCGCAAAGGGCGTACCAAACGACCTCCACTTGACCACACCGGCAAGCAGATGCCCGCGAGCCGAGTCATAAGTATTTTGTTTATTAGACTTAGTCTGGGATTTTGCTATCCGGGTTATCCAAGAATTCCGTCCACCCGGGTACTATCTACCCCATCGGATTGTGAAATCAAGCAGACAAGTTACAGATGTGTATTACGGTAACGAAATTGCCCCGGGCTCGATAGCGGTTTTCTGACAGCGGGGAGTAATTACAGCGAGGAGTTCTGAACCGGCAGCGGCCCGAAACTGAAACGGGTAAGAAAGAGCGCGGTATCACTCCCTCTCACCCGCTTCCGGCAACTTGCCGAAGATTCTAGTAGCTGAATGAGTACGAAAAATCGCCGAGTGCGATGCCCTTGGCGACCCGCCACAAGATAAATACCACAATACCAATTGCCGCACAGGACGCGGCGCTGTAAGCAATCCGTTTGTCTTCCGGAGTGTTCATCAACTTCGGAAGGCCCAGGTAGACGATGTAACAACCGTAGAGCGAGCCCAGCACCCAAAGAAACGACAGGTTCGGGTTGATGTTGACGATGCCCGCAACAAAGGATGGCGTGAAAGCGGCGAGAGATACCTTGAAAGCGCTTTCGTCATTTTTTGTGGAGCCAAAGTGCGGTGCGAGAGCATCCAGAAGCTTCCCGAATCCCAGGACCCCGGCGACACAAATCGCATAAATCAAAGCCCCGTAAAGTAACGCCCGAAACAACGGCGCATTGCCAATCAAACCGATGAACATCGCGGCGCCGGGCACCACGGCGGCAATCGCCACGTATTCCTTCATCACCGTGGTGATGTTCATGGATTCCGATTTGAGTTCATCCAGTGCCGCCTCCGGATTCATCAGAATGTTTTTGATGCGCGCAACGACTTTTTCCATGTCAAACTCCTTTCCTTAATCTTATGGACGCTGCCGGTTTAACCTTCCATCCAGACATTTTCCTGCCCAAGTAGGTCGCGCAACTGGACAATCATGTCTGCCGAAGGCTTTACTTTCATCTTCTTCGATTTAATGGTCTTTGACTCTTGTTCTGAAATATTGAGATCGATAAACAGGCTGCAATTGCCGGGGTTCTGCTTCAGGATTTCTGAGACTTCATTGAGCAGCGGATCATCGACACCGACGACGTTCATGCTCAAATGCAAACTCTTGCCGTGCTCTTTCCATGCTTTTTCCAGCGGCACGATACCTTCGCACAACACTTTGGCTGAATCTTCCTCATCCCTGCGGTTGACTCTGCCCTCGAGCAGCACCATCTTGTCGGCAACCAGCGAGTCTTTGACATTTTCGTAAACGCTGGCAAAAGTGATAACTTCGACCGAGCCGTGAAAATCTTCGATGGTGGCAAAGGCCATTGGCTTGCCTTTACGGTCGAAGATGGTTTTGCTCTCAGTGATGATGCCGCAAATTTTGACCGGTGTGCCGTCCGGTTTGTCGCCAATGACATCCAGGGTCACGGTGGCAAAGGTGCGGACCTCCCGCGCGTATTTGTCCAGGGGATGGCCGGAGACGTAAAAGCCCAGCATTTCCTTTTCGCTGGAGAGGGTTTCCGAGTCCGTCCACGGTGACACCATTGGCAGCATCGGATAGGACGGCGCGCCATTGTCATCGCCTCCGGCCAGGTCAAAGATAGAAGTTTGCCGCTTCATCCT
>DASWHH010000671.1:0-6936 GCA_036398295.1 bacterium | reverse complement strand
ACAAGCCACCACGTTCACCTTTGTTTCAAGCCAGGATGCGGAGGTAACGATAAAAATCTACACGGTCGCCGGCCAACTCATTCAGACTTTGGCCAATCGCTTCGCGCGCAGCGGCTTCAATATGATCGAGTGGGATGGCCGCGATGTTGCCGGTGATCTGCCCGCCAACGGTGTCTATTTATACAAACTCATTGCACGGTCTGCTGCGGATACCGATGCCAGCCAAAAAGAAATAATTGGTAAGCTGGCCATTGTCAGGTAAATTTTAATAACGAGGAAACCATGAGTCGAAAGATTATTTTCTCGCTAATCTTGATAACGGTGGCTGTAAGCGCCGTAGCCTATCAGACCTCCACCAACAAAAATGTGGGAGAGAACAAAAGCAAAGCTGTGAATAGCCTTGAGTGGCACACATTTGACAAGGGATTGGAACGAGCACTTAAAGAGAAAAAGTTGCTGGTGGTGGACTTCTACACAGACTGGTGTCACTGGTGCAAAGTGATGGATCGGGACACGTATGGCAACAAGGAAGTCATCGCATTTGCCCGTGGAAAAGCGATCATGGTAAAAGTCAACGCTGAGACCACTGAAAAGTATAAGTTCAAGGGCGCAAGCTATTCAGGCCGCGAGCTGAGCATGATGTTTGGGGTTCAGGGCTTCCCCACCACCAGTTTTATGAATGAGAAGGGCGAGTTGATCACTTCCATATCGGGCTTTATCCCGGCCGATCGCTTCACGTTGATTCTAAAATTCCTGGCGGATAACTGGTACGAGAAAATGAAGTTCGATGAGTTTGTCAAAAAAGAAGAAGCCGGTAAAAGTTGAGATTTACTCCAAACCCGACTGCCATCTTTGTGACGAGGCAAAAGTGGTGCTGCTGGGCGTTCAAAGTCGGTATTGGTTTGAGATAACAGAGGTCGATATCACCAGAGATCAGGCCATCTACCAGGAGTACAAAGAGCAAATCCCCGTGGTTTTTATCGATGGCAGCAAGGCGTTCAAATATCGGGTCGATGAAGCGGAATTCGTAAGGAAGTTGAAACGCCTTTTGTAGCAGCTCCCATCTCTCAGGTCATTTTGCCCGCCATCCGACCGCCTGTCCATTTCAATTTTGCTGTTCAATAGGGTTGATTTAGTGAGAATTAATTATAAATTATTGCGTGCTATATCTTGGTTCAATCAATCATCATCAATATAAGGAGGTAAGAACATGGCCTACGAATGGAAGTTCAATCCCCGACCATACTCAGACGACGAGGCAAAGAAACTACTGAAGGATGTGGTCTCGGCGGAAACCACCGATTGGCATTACAACACGCATCACAAAGGGTATGTTACGTTCCTAAATAAGATCGAACAAGGTTTGGAGAAGGCCGATGCGGCGGCCGCAAACGGTAACTGGAGCGATATCGGCGAGCTGAAACGTCGCTTCACCTGGAACCATTCCGGTACCTTGTTACACGATGTCTACTGGGAAGTGCTGGGCGGCGACGGGGACATCAGCAAGGGGCCGGATATTAAGGCGGCCCTCGAAAAACATTTCGCATCCTTTGACAAATGGAAAGCGGATTTCAAGGCGACGACCGTGGCGGCAAAGTTGAGCGGTTGGGGCTTGCTGGTATATGATGCCCTCTACTCACAGCGGTTGCTCAATGTCCTGGTCGATGAACATCAGTATGGCGCGATTTGGGGTGGCATCCCACTTATCTCCTGCGATGTTTTCGAGCACGCCTACTATCATAAGGATGGGCCGGGGCGCGCAAAATACATCGACAATTTCCTGAACAACCTGCACTGGGGGCGCATCAACGCGCGCTACAAAAAATACGTCAAATAACGTTTTGGGACGGGAAATTGAGAAGCCTGCTGGCGGCATATCCTGCAGGCTTTTTTATGAAACTTCAAAATAATTCTCTTTCCTAAAGGTGAAGTTGGCAGTAGGCAGTTGACAGTAGGCAATCAGCAAGCTGACCTTACTGTGGGCTGCCAACTGCCTACTGGCGACTGTTTCTGTTTAGTGCCCACCATCCTTCTGCGGCGTTGCCCTGCTAGGAATATCGAAGGTTAGGATTTCCGGGTCAAAAATCGAGGCTCATGCCGAACCGCAGCCGTCTGCCGGAGTTGGAGTTGATAGGATCGACGAGCCGGTAGGCGCGGACACCGGTGTCGTCCGGTTGGTTGACCAGGTAATTTTGGTCGAAGATATTGCGGATTTCCACAAAGGGAGTAAATTTGCCATTCAGCATGCTGGTGGTTTTGAAGACGATTTTGACATCGAGAATATTCCGCCACGACATTCGGGCGTTGTTGGGAGTCGCGCTTTCGGGGGTGGTGAACGGCAGCGGGCTGAACAGGCGGTACAGCATACTCACCTGCATTCGCCTGTTTTCATAATTGGCATCAAGAATGATCGAGTGGCGCTGGTCCCAGCTCAGCGGGTATTCCCGTTTTGCTGATTCTGGCGCGCCTTCAATGGCGAGCTTCAATTCGTCTTCTGCGCCAGAGCTGGTGCCCTTGGCTTTCATATAAGTGTAGCTGACCCGGCCCGATATGTTTTGAGTGAAACGTTTTTGCAGTGTCACCTCGAATCCCGACGCCCTTCCGAAAGCCGAATTTGAGTAGCGGCTAAAACCAACCGGTGAGGTATTGGCAGCAATCAGGCTGTCGGGGAGAATGAAGGTCTGGGTATCGATCAAATTCTTGAATTGTTTGGTGAAGCCAGTAAAAACAAAAAGCAGGTCACTGGATACAACGCGTTTGTAGCTGAATTCTGCCGAAGTGGTTTTGATGGGATCCAAATCCGGGTTGCCGATGACAGGCAGATAGCCGTTGAGTTGATGCTCGGCATTGCTGTAGATGTAATAAAGCGGCGGCATTTGATAATACCAGCCGTAGTTAACGTGCAAGCGTTCGTTGTCCGACAGTGGAATGGCAACTCCCAGTCTTGGCGATAGTGGGGTGTGTTGAATGGCGCTGGTTTCGGATTTCGGAGCTCGTAGTGCAGCGCGCAGGTCTTCGAATTCTTGCGGTATCTCGCGGAGGTCAATTTCGGGCGCGAAAATGTCATAACGTAATCCCAAATTCGCGGTGATGCCTTTGACCTCGATTTTATCTTGAATATAGAACCCAAAGAATTTCGGCGTATAATGAAAGTTGTTTTGTGTTATAATTGCAGCAATAGTGTCATGTGATTGCAATGTTGGCATAGGATTGAAACGATCGAGCTGCGAATCCAGACTGTAATTCTGAAAATCGATCCCCATCCTCATCAAATGGTTCGGAGAGAGCTGACCAACCAGATCGAATTTGACCAAGTTGATCCGTTCTTCGGTATCCTCTTCCCATGGCTGTTCTCCGCGGATGATCCGGCTTCGTGGATCAAAGGGATTTTCGAAAACCACATCGTTTTCCGGATCATCAAATGTGCCCAGAACCAGACGCTTGTAATAGTAATTAGCGTACCGTAACGAGGCAAATACGCGCGAGCTGAAGGTGTGGGTGACCGAAGCGCTGAGACGATGGCTGTTGTGCCGGTTCTCTGCGAGACCGCCAGTATTCAGTTCCCATTGCGGGTCATATCGCCGCCAGCTCCAGTTCGATAACAACCCCTGAAAGGTGAGCATGGTGTTGGCGCCAATGTCGAATGACAGCTTGGAATTGACATTATAGTTTTTGAAGATGGGCGAACCGAACGATTGCCGCAATTGTTCGCGGTAAGGCGTATCGCTGAGGTTGAGATCCGCGGAGATGAAATAGTTCGCGTTGATCAGCGGACCACCCAGGCTGATCGTGAGCGGGCCGCCGACGTTGAAATCGAGGCGCCGGGTATTGTCGGTGCCGGTGAGACCGGTGTCAAGAAAGTCGGAGTAGATTTTGACGCCGCCCTCGACTTTGTTGCGGCCGTCTTTGGTGACCACATTCACGATGCCCGAGGAGGCTTGACCGTATTCCGCGGTGAACCCGCCGGTCTGCACCATCATTTCCACGATTGAGCTGTTGGGAAAATAACTTGAGATTTCCCGCGAAAGTCCGCCCTGGATTGGCAGGCCATCCAGCATGTACATCACGTCCGTTTCCCGGCCGCCGCGGAAATGGTTACCAACGTTGCCTGGCAGCAGGGTGATCGCCTCGTGGTAGGAGTCAATCGGTAGTCGTTTGTTGATTTCCTCGCCGGAGACAAAATAGGTTGAAGAAGTTATTTCACTCTGAATGAGCTGGCGATTCTGGGTGACGACTACTTCCGCCAGGGGCAGAACCTTTGTGGTCAGGTTGAAATATAATTCGGTGTTCAGATCGACATTGACTTTGACATTTTTTATCGTGAGCTTCGAATAACCAATCATGCTGACGCTGACATCGTAGGTGCCGGCCGGTAAATTATGAATCATGTAAAAACCGTTCTTGTCCGCCATGCCGCCCATGGTAGTTCCCTCGACGATTATCGCCGCTCCTGGTAACACCGTATTAGTTTCTTTATCACGGATTTTCCCAGAAATCGTCCCGGTGATGCCCGCATGCAGTGCGTTTATGCACAGAGTGCTGAGCAGGAGTGGCATGGCGATGTTGCGAAACATAGAGTACACGGTCTTTCTCGATGAAATCTGAAAGTATGTTTTAGCAAAATCAGTAGATAAGTTATTGCAAAATTTGCAAAATATATGCCATCAAACCGATGATTTGCCTATTGGTTTCAGGCGGGGGTGAACGTTTGTTTCCCTCTGGTGGTGTTTTTTTGTAAATTTAAAGAAAATAGCATGTAAGACAGTTACGGGTGGGCAATCAAAATCATGAGAGTTTCTCAAAACAACCCGAATACCTCGTTAACGAAATCCCAGTGCAAAAAATTACCGAAATTTCGGTAAGAAATTGCATAGTGAGTGTTAGTTTTATGGACAACGTGTTCGGAAATGATACATTAGAATTTTTGAACAGTCTCCAGCGTTTTGGCTGGAGACTGGGACTCGAAAACATCACCAAGCTCTTGGACGAAATGGGCGACCCGCAGCGGCGATTCAAAAGTCTGCATATTGGGGGCACGAACGGAAAAGGCTCGACCGCTGCCATGCTTGAAGCCATGCACCGCTATGGAGGATACAAAACCGGCCTCTACACCTCTCCGCATCTGCAGGACGTCACCGAACGGATAAAAGTGAATGGCCGGCCGATTTCAAAGAACAGACTGGTGCAATATTTAGAATCTCACCGAGAAAGAATCCAGAGAATTGGCTGCACCTATTTTGAAGCGCTCACCGCGGTTGCCTTTCAGTGTTTTGCAGATGAGCAAGTCGATCTGACTTTCGTTGAAGTTGGCCTGGGCGGACGGTACGATGCTACCAACGTCATTGTTCCTCTGCTGAGCGTCATAACCGAGATTGACCTGGATCACACGGAGCACCTCGGACGGACAATAGCTCAAATTACCCAAGAAAAAGCCGGTATTATCAAGCCGGGAGTTGCCTGTTTGTCCGGTTCGGGCAAGAAGGCCGTCAATGCGATATTGCGGGCTGATTGCGCCAGCAAGAAGTCACCTTTCTATGCAATCGGCGAATTGTGCCAGAGCAGCGCAAGTTACCTTTCTGAGGAGGGCAGTACGTTTGATTTGATTTTAGCAGAAAAACGGCTCAGTAATCTGAAAACGCGAATGGTGGGCACGCACCAGGTAAGAAATTCGTCTCTCGCCATTGCCGCGTGTGAGCTGCTGCGCCAGCAGGATTTTTTTTTGGAAGAAAAGAGTATCCGCGACGGGTTAAAGAAGACAGTCTGGCCAGCGCGTCTGCAGAAGCTGGCGGAGTCGCCAAAGGTGGTGATCGACGTTGCCCATAACCCGGCGGGGATGCGCGAGCTTCTCCACGCGCTGACTGTCATTTATCGCTATGATCGTCTGATTTTGGTGGTCGGATTGTTGCAGGACAAGGACTACAAAACCATTTCGAAAATGATCGGGACGCGAGCAGATTTTATGGTGTTGACGACTCCCGATTCAGAACGGGCGCTGCCCGCGCAACAATTCGCAGATGAGATTTCTCACTACAGCAGCTCTTACGCAATAGGTCCAAACGTTGCGCAGGCTTTCGAGGTGGCGCGGAAACATTCTCAGCAAAACGATCTCATCTGCATCACGGGTTCACACTACGTTGTCGGCGAATTTCTAAAATTCTATAAAAATGCTTGACAAATAACCTATATTTTTATAAATTGGCGTCGTATTAAACACCGCCAATTCAAGATCCCAACAATTAATCCCGTCAAATTTTTAACGCGAAGTGGCCCCGTGCGTTGTTTAATAATATCAGTTCCATACATAATCAGTAAGAGTTATTGATCTTCTCCTAAATACCGGTTTTTTTTGTGAAGTTGATTTCCTGTGCCAGGACTAGGTTTCGTGGACTTACCGTGTCTTCCCGCGAATTTAACTGCATTTACTAACCAAGAAAATAGACTCGACTTTCGTTAACTTGCAATTTCAAAATCAACGTTTTCAGGGGGCCTTCGGCAGTCTTTACTAGCAGAATCAAATTCTGGCTCAAGCTCATTTGGTCCTTCTTTTCGACAAGTCAAGAAATAAGCAAATATCAAAATTATTTTTCAAATCAAAAACTAAGGAACAACAGTCATGGAGATTGTAGAACTCAAGAACAAAAAAATTTCCGAATTGACCAAACTGGCGCAGGAGCTGAATGTGTCCGGCGCAACTGGCATGAGAAAGCAGGAGCTGATATTCCGAATTCTGGAGGAGCAAACCAAACAGGAAGGACTAATATTTGCTGAGGGGGTATTGGAGGTGTTGCCCGATGGCTATGGATTTTTGCGCTCTACCGACTATAACTACCTGCCCGGCCCGGATGACATTTATGTATCGCCTTCGCAAATCAAACGTTTTGGTCTGCGGACCGGCGACACCGTTTCCGGGCAAATTCGTCCGCCAAAGGAGGGGGA
>DASWHH010000670.1:0-9995 GCA_036398295.1 bacterium | reverse complement strand
CAGCCGGCATTGACCCCGCATTTGTGATGGGGATCGCCCCGCTTGTCGCATTTGCCCTGGCCGAGATCGTAATGAATTTCAGAACAGGGTCCGCAGGGGCCGGTGTCGCCCATCTCCCAGAAGTTGTCCTTCTTGCCAAACCGCAAAACCCGCTCTTTTGGAATCGGCGTGACCTGCGTCCACAGGCCGGCGGCTTCTTCGTCGGGCTGGAGTTTTTCTTTTTCGTCGCCGGCAAACACCGTGGCCCACAGGCGATTGGGATCGAGCCCCCAGACCTTGGTAAGTAATTCCCACGCCCATTCGATGGCTTCATGTTTGAAATAGTCACCGAACGACCAGTTGCCAAGCATTTCGAAAAAGGTATGATGGTAGGTGTCGAAGCCCACGTCTTCGAGGTCATTGTGCTTGCCGCTGACGCGAATACATTTCTGGGTGTTGGCGGCGCGTTTGTAGTTGCGGGTTTCCAATCCGAGAAAAATGTTCTTGAACTGGTTCATGCCGGCGTTGGTGAATAGCAGCGTTGGATCGTCGAACGGCACCACCGGGGCGCTGCGCACGAATTCGTGGTTTTTGGATTTGAAAAAGTCGATGAATGAGTTGCGAAGATCTTTGGATTTCATGTTTTTTTCTTTAGTGCTTAGCTGATTTTTCGCGTTTTTCCTCTCTATTTACTAAGAAGACCACCGCCATAGCCGCCACTAAAATTCCAACCAAAATCACCGTTGCGGCGATAAGATTTGTTGTCATCATACACCTCACTTCTTAAGATTCCACAACTTCCAGCTCAGGAAAAAAGCTATGGTCACCAACAAGAGTGAAATCGAGCTCCAAATAAATGTGACCGCCAGCGGCATCTTTAGTTGCCCAATGAAATACGGCACCAAGATCGAAACCAGGACAACCAAAAGTGTTTTCTCAAAAAAGCCCAGCCAGAACTTATAAAACTCGCGTTTGTTTTCCACCCCTCAATCCTCCGCCCTGAACTTCTCCTCGAGAACTTCCTTCACGAGCTCCCAATCAAATCCGCGGCGAACAAGGAAATCTGCCAGTCGCTTTTTCTTGATTCTATCTTCAAATTCCTCGTAATGCGGCATTTTCTTTTGAATCAATTCCCTGGCATAGTCGACCTGACTTTTTTCGTCATAGGCTTTTTGCAATGCCGATGCAATATGGGTTTCCGCCAGTCCTTTGTTTCTCAACTCCTGGCGTAAGGCATGTTCGCCCAGCGGTTTACTCCGCAATCGACTGTGGACAAAAGCATGAGCGAATGCAGCATCATCCACCAATTTCTGCCGTTCTAATTCTAAAATAACTGCTTCAACTAAGCTTTTCTCAAAGCGTTTTCTGAGTAATTTAGTTCGCAGTTCTTTTTCACTGTGGGCGCGCCGCGCCAAAAATCGATAAACCTGTTCTTTGATGCGCTGCTTTTCTTCTTCGTAAAGGATCTCAGAAATTTGCACCTGGGTTATTTGATCTCCCGCTTTCAACCCGTGCTGAACGACGATGGCAGCGTCCAGGCCAAAGGCAAATTCGTGATCGAGAAAAATCGCGCAGCGGCCTTTGTTTCTCTTTTGAATCTCGATTTTGGTGATGGTGGCAATTTCTACATCCATCAATCATCACGAACGGACCGGCGCCTGGGCCGCAGCGCTCTTTTGTGAGGACGACGGCTTCTCCGGTTTGGCTTCCTTTTCTTCTTTCTTCTTCGTCAATCCCAAAGCTTCGCGCACCTGCGCCGAGATTTTTTCCAGCAACTCGGAATTCTGTACCAAATACTGTTTGACGTTTTCGCGTCCCTGGCCTAAGCGTTCGTCGCCGTAAGAAAACCAGGTGCCGCTTTTCTGAATGATGTTGTGATTGACCGCCGTATCAATGATATCGCCTTCGCGAGAGATGCCGGTGCCGTACATGATGTCGAACTCCGACTCTTTGAACGGCGGCGCAACTTTGTTTTTGACGATCTTCACTTTGGTGCGACTACCGACTATGCTCTCGCCATCCTTGATGGAGGCGGTGCGGCGAATATCCACCCGCACCGACGAGTAAAATTTCAACGCGCGGCCGCCAGTGGTGGTTTCTGGGTTGCCGAACATCACGCCAATCTTCTCGCGAATCTGGTTGATAAACACCACGCAGGTCTTGGATTTGCTGATGGCGCCCGTCAGTTTGCGCATGGCCTGTGACATCAGCCGCGCCTGCAGACCCATTTGCGCCTCACCCATTTCACCTTCGATTTCAGCCTTGGGTACGAGCGCTGCAACGGAGTCGATCACCACGATGTCAAGCGCACCGCTGCGCACCAGCGTCTCGGTGATCTCCAGCGCCTGCTCGCCGGTGTCCGGTTGCGAAATTAGCAGGTTGTCGATATCCACCCCCAGGTTTTTGGCGTAGCGCGCATCCAAGGCGTGTTCCGCGTCCACGAAGGCAGCCAGCCCGCCGCGCTTTTGTGCTTCCGCGATCACATGCAAAGTCAGGGTGGTTTTGCCGGAAGATTCCGGGCCAAACACTTCGATAACGCGTCCGCGCGGGAAGCCGCCAACCCCCAAAGCCGCGTCCAACGAAATCGAGCCGGTGGGAATGGCCTCGACATCGGCGGTACGCTTTTCATCACCCAATCGCATTATGGATCCCTTACCGAACTGGCGATCGATTTGCGTCATCGCCAGCTCCAGGGCTTTCAGTTTTTCGGCTTTTTCCTCACTCATTCGACCCCTCCATATTTTTTATGTTAGATACTATGAATAAACGCAATTAGCACAGACGCGAGATCTCCTTTTGTTCATTATCTAATAAGACCAATCTCTCGCAATTTTGTGTACACCGCACCGGCGGGACGGAGATCGCTTTTTATCACAAAGATGTCATTTACAGCGAATCCGCCACCATCGAATGCCCGGCTCTTTAGTTTCTCAATGAAACGACTGCTCAGCGCGGCTTTTACCCTACCAATCGTTAAATGCGGCGAAAACCGTCGGTCTTCTTTCGGAAAACCAATCTCTGCCAGCGCTGCAGCGATCCTTTCGGCGATTTCGATGAGCGACGCTGGTGGATTCGACATTCCAACCCACAGCACGCGCGGCCGGCGATAATTCGGAAAGACGCCCAATCCGGATACGCTCACAGTAAACGATTGGTAATCCTTGGCGATTCTAATTATGCGGTCGGCGATGTCGTCAACCTTCGCCTCATCGGTGTCACCTAAGAATTTGAGCGTGAGGTGAATGTTATCCGGTTTCGTCCAGCTTATCTTCTCACGATCTCGCTTCAACTCTTCCTGCAATTCGCCGATTTTTTGTCGAACCGAATCGGCAAGATCAATCGCGATGAAAGCGCGAATCGTCATATCAGTCCTACAAGACTATTCCTTCCCTTTAACAAGAAACGCGCTGTTGTGCGATGCACCAGAGCTTCCCAGTTTACCACTTGCTTTTTCATTAAGCACTTCTTCAATCAGAAAATCGAGTTTTCCGGATTCAGAGTCTTCTTCAATCTGTCGATCCCACTTTTCCCAATCTCGCTCTGAAAACCACCGCCGCAACTCGACGTAGTCGTGATCCGGGAGAGCTTCGATCTCAGACTTTATTTTATCAACTTCTGACATATAGGCGCCTTGTCACATACTTATCAAATTCAACTCTTTTCTCAACAAATTCAGTGCCGCCTGCACCGCGCGCTCTTTGTTGGTGATGCGGTCGTTGATAAACATCATGCGCTTGCTGTAGGATTCACCTGTTTTGGCGAAACCGATGTAAACCAGTCCCACCGGCTTCTCCGCTGTCCCACCGGTCGGACCGGCTATGCCGGTGGTCGAGATGCCAAAATCCGCGTCACTGACTTTACGGATACCCTCGGCCATGGCCACGGCGCACTCGTCACTGACCGCCCCAAACTTTTCAATGACCTCAACTGGCACCCCGAGAATTTCAATCTTCGCGCGGTTGCTGTACGCCACCACGCCGCGCTCAAAATAGGCGGAGCTGCCGGAGATATTGGTCAGTCTATTGGCCAGCATTCCGCCGCTGCACGACTCCGCCACCGCGACGGTTTTTTTCTTTTCAAAAAATAGCTGCGCAACGACCTCTTCCAGGTCGCCGCCATCGTAGGCATAAATGAATTCGCCAGCGCGGTCTCTCACCACCTGCAACGCTTTTGACAAACGTCCTTCGCATTCGGCGGGATTCGTTCCGCGGACGGTGAGCCGAACGTCCACGCCGGCCGATTTCGGAAGAAAGGCTACTTTCGCAAACTCTTCGAGGCGCTGGATATCGCCTAATCGTTCAAACAGACTCGATTCCGCGATGCCGGTGGTGCGAATGGTTTTTTGCAGAACCGTCTGCCCTTTACCTTTCAACATCGGGAAGACAGTGGTCTCGCACATCGCCTTCATTTCGTGCGGAACACCCGGAAGAATGATGCACTGCTTGCCAGCCGTTTCGAAGAGCAGCCCCGGCGCAGTGCCTACCGGGTTGTCGATGATCGTTGCCTTTTCCGGCACCTGTGCCTGAACTTCGTTGACCGCGGCCATCTTGATGCCGCGCGCCGCAAAGGCCTGTTTCAGTCGATCCAGAATTTCGGGTTTATAAACAAATCCCGATTCAAAGAATTCTGCGGCGACGTTCTTGGTGATGTCATCGTGGGTGGGGCCGAGGCCGCCAGTCATGATCACGATGTCGGCGCGGCTCATGGCTGTCGCCAGCGCCTGCTTCAACAGCGGCGCGTCGTCACCGACGGTGGTCATCCATCTGACTTCGAAACCAAGGGCGGTTAAATATTTGCCCAGATACGAAGCGTTGGTGTTGACGATGTGTCCCACTAACAACTCGTCGCCGATGGTTACGATTTCAATTACCATGCTCATCCAGCAAGCCAGTGAATCAATCTCAGCGCTGCGGCGGCGTAAAGGCCAGCCGCGACGTCGTCCATCATCACGCCCCAGCCGTGCGGAAACTTTTCCGCCAACCGGACGGGATATGGTTTGAAAATATCAAATAATCTAAAAAGAATGAAGCCAATTGCAAGCCATAATATTTTCTTTTCCATGAAGATGAGCGTAATCAACATGCCGACGATTTCATCGATGACGGTCTGCTGATTGTCGTGCGAGTGCGTAGCCATGTCCACACGCTTCGCGGCCCACACTCCGAGAAAAAATAGCGGCACGATGGCGACGCTCCCCAAAATGGACTCGCTGCCGGGAATGAACCAGTACAAGACAAGTCCAACTGCACTTCCTGCGGTTCCTGGTGAGAAAGGGAGGTAGCCTGAAAACAAGCCAGTGGCAATCAGGCGGGCGACCAGGTCCATTCAACGGACATTGGTTGGCACAAACACACGGTAAAAGGAGATGGCTATGCTCTTGAGGTGGCGACGGTTGTCGAAAAGGTAAGAAACACCGGTCGCAAGGGTGAAGAACGTAACAAACAGCATCATTTTGCCAATCACATCCCAATTCTCGATATCCTGCATGAGGGCGGGAATCGGCTCGCCGGTTTGATGGGTCTCTTTGACGATTAACCAGATGAGAACGAAATAGATTGCCAGCATCTGGCAAAAGGTTTTCCATTTGGCGAAGTTGCTGGTCACGAAGGGCTTGTTCAAATGCAAGGCATAGGAGCGCAAGCCGGTAATCAGAAAATCGCGAAAAGCAATGACCGCGAACATCCAGAATTGCACCAGACCGAGGTAGCTAAACATTCCGAACGCGGTGGAGATCAGCAGCTTATCCGCCAGAGGATCAAGGTACCTGCCGATGTTGGTGATGTTGCCGTGCTTGCGAGCAACGTAGCCATCGTACCAGTCAGTGAGGGAGGCGAGAAAGAAAATCGAAAGGGAGAGATAGCGGATCCAGAGGGCCTCAAAGGTCAGGGACACGGCAAACACAGGGGTTAAAGCAATTCGCAGCACGGTCAATTGATTGGGCAAAGCCATAAGACAACTCGCTATTTGATGATTGCTGTAATTGGCGTCCGTTCACTCTGCACGCTCTACAGGGCCATTCTTCCCTCTAATGCCCGGGTCAGCGTGATTTCATCAGCATACTCGATGTCGCCGCCCACCGGTAGGCCGCGCGCGATACGCGTGACTGTGATGCTGAGCGGTTTGATCAGTTTGTCGAGATAAATCGCCGTTGCCTCTCCCTCAGCGTTGGGATTGGTGGCGATGATCACCTCGCGAACCGCATCTTTCAGCCTCCCCATCAACTCTCTTATACGCAAATCCTCGGGACCGATACCTTCCAGCGGCGACAGGGCGCCGCCCAATACATGGTACATCCCTTTGTACTCACCGGTGCGTTCCAATGCCAACACGTCGTTGGCTTCCTCGACCACGCAGATGATGCCGTGCTCGCGATTGGGGTGGCTGCAAATATAGCACGGATCGGTTTCGGTGATGTTGTAGCAAATCGAACAGAAATTCACCTTTTCTTTCAATGCCAGCAGCGCATCCGCCAACTCCTCAACTTCATGCTTGGGCAGCTTGAGTAAATAAAACACCAATCGCTGCGCTGTCTTCCTGCCGATGCCGGGCAATTTATTCAACTGCGCGATGGCTTTTTCGAGCGAGATCGAAGGGTACTGCATCTACATTCACAGTGAAAATCACATTCCCGGGATTTTGAACCCGCCTGGCAGCATTCCACCCGCGGCCTTGCTCATTTCTTCATTCGCCATTTCCTGGGCTTTCGCCAGCGCCTGGTTGACTGCGGCTACCACTAAATCTTCAAGCATTTCTAGATCATCCGGATCTACTACCTGCTTGTCGATGTGGATTTCAAGGATTTCTTGCTTGCCGTTGGCAACGGCGGTCACCATGCCACCACCAGCGGTGCCCTCAACCTTGAGGTTACTCAGCTCGTCTTGAACCTGCTGTATCTTCTCCTGCATTTTCTGAGCCTGTTTGAGCAGCTCATTCAAACCAGGTTTAGCCATACGATTCTCCTTAGGATTTAAAACTACCTGACAATTTCGCCATCGAATACTTCGATGACCCGCTGCAAGACTGGAGTCAGCAACACAGCTTCTTCAGCAGCGGGCGGATCCTCGGCTGTGGAAGCTGGCTTATGGTGAGCAAGAATCTGCTTAAAATCTTCAGTTTCATTTTTCTTGCATTGAATCCTGAACTTGAAGCCGGTTTTGTTTTGGATGATAGATTCGATCAACTGGCGATTCTGGGTGATGGCGTTGATATGAAAGCCATTCTCCTTTCCAAAAGAAATCTCCAGGACGCCTTCCCTAATACCGGTGGGATACCCTTCATTCAGGAACGATCCCAGGTGGATCTTGCTGCCTTTGACTCCTTCAATGATCGCGCCCCATTTTTCTTTGACGGTATGCAAAGATGCTTCGGCCAGTTCTCCTGAAACCACTACCGCGCCACCACCCGAACCGTTGATTGCTCCGGCGCCATTGCCCGGACGGTCATGTACCACGGTAACCGGTGTGTCGGTCTCGCCGTCTTTGGATTTGGGTGGAGAATAGCTTTTGACCAACTGCGATGAACTCGAACCCCCTGATGATCCCACCCCCGGGGAATTCTTCAAGTTTTGAATATGGGTTAGCAATACGTCCAAATTCACGCTTTTTTCCATCTTGATCATCTTGATCATCAACATTTCCAAAATCGTTTTCGGATTAGGACTGCGCTTAATTCCGTACGCGGTTTCCGAGCACAACTTAATTAAGCGCAAGAGGTCGGTTTCGGAGAAGAATTTCGCTGCATCCTGGTAGCGTGGAATGTAAGCCTCCAGGCCTTCCAGCAACTCCTTTCTTCCGGTTGATTTCAAGACCAGGATGTTACGGCAGTGTTCTGTAAGGCCGTTGAGGAATTCGCCTAAATCGCAACCGAGGTTGAATACTTTTTCTGATAGCATCAACCCTGCGGAAACATCTTTGTTAACGATACACTCGGAACATTCAAAAAACAAGTCGAGATTGATCAAGCCCAGCAAGTCCGCTAAATCGCTGGCCTTGACCTCCCCACCACAAAACGACACCACCTGATCCAGTAAACTCTGGCTGTCGCGCATGCTGCCATCGGCCTTTTTGGCGATGAGGTAAAGGGACTCATCATCAATCTTTATTTTCTCCTGGTTGCAGATCTTTCGCAACTGCTGGACGATTTCCGCCAGCGGAATGCGGCGAAAATCATAACGCTGGCAACGCGACAGAATCGTCGTCGGAACCTTGTGGGCTTCGGTGGTGGCAAAAATAAAAAGGACGCGTGGCGGCGGCTCTTCAAGAGTTTTGAGAAGGGCGTTGAAGGCCTCGTTGGTCAACATGTGCACTTCATCGATAATGTAGATCTTGTGCTTGCCGGTGGTATTGTGATGTGATAAATTTGCCCGGATATTGCGGACTTCGTCAATGCCGCGGTTGGAGGCACCATCGATTTCAAACACATCGAAGCTGCGGCCGGCGGTGATTTCGGTGCAACTGGGACACACGTTGCAAGGGGTGGCGGTCGGTCCGTTATCGCAATTGATGGCCTTGGCAAAAATTCTCGCCGATGTCGTTTTGCCGACGCCGCGAGGTCCGGAAAACAGGTATGCGGTAGCCAGGCGATTGTTTTTGATGGCATTCATCAGGGTGGTGGAAACGTGATTTTGCGACACCACCTCGCCAAACTGCATCGGCCGCCATTTTCTGGCTAACACCACATACGACATGCTCTGCTACCTCCGAACTTTATTATTTTGGGTTCAGTCTAAGTTGGGGTGCATAACCGAAAGGGAGTGCTGGACTAATGGAGTGCTGAATCATTGGAGCTAAAACCACCAGTTATCCAATCCACTAATCCATCACTCCAACACTCCAATAAGAGTGGGCTGTGCACCTATCTCCGACCCTTCCTTCCCACGCGAGGCCCTCAGCAAAAGACTCCGGCCAAGCAAACCATCGGCACATAAAATAACTGCTTACCGCTGCTACCTTCCGGTCCTGACGGGGTTGGGCCATATTTTATTGCGAAGGACTTGAACCATCAACGTCATCTGCGGATGCCTCTGGCGTGGGGGAGCAAGCCTCGGACAGGAATTCGACCCTGCTATAGCGGATTGCAGGAAGTAGGGCACCGCTAACTCCCCGTCTAGCACAGCCTTTTTGTGGAGCCGATGGGGATCGAACCCACGACCTCTAGAGTGCGATTCTAGCGCTCTCCCAAACTGAGCTACGGCCCCGGTTTTGATTGACATTGACTATTGATTATTGACTAATCCTGCCCCGTTACTCCATTAGTCAATAATCAATAGACAATATTCAATCGAAAAGCGGAGAGGGAGGGATTTGAACCCCCGGTGGCGCAAGGCCACAACGGTTTTCGAGACCGCCCCGTTCAACCAGGCTCCGGCACCTCTCCCAAAAATTGTCTATTGATTATTGACTATTGACTAATCGCAAGGCCTCATTAATCAATAATCAATAGACAATATTCAATCGAAAAGCGGAGAGACAGGGATTCGAACCCTGGGAGGAGCTTGTGACCCCTCACACGATTTCCAGTCGTGCACCTTCGGCCTCTCGGTCATCTCTCCAGGTTGTCCCGCTCGCGCAATTTGTGAAAGAACGATTGCAGAATCCCCAAACACTTGGCCTCCAAAACACCATTGGTAATGCTGGTAGTGGAATGTAATCCCGGGTTCTGCAACAGATTGACCGCGGTACCACATGCGCCCATTCTCGCATCGCTCACTCCGTAAACCAGCTGGGGAATGCGAGCCAGGTAGATTGCCCCAGCGCACATGGGGCACGGCTCTTTGGTGACATAGAGCGTCGTCTCTTCGAGTCGCCACGAGCTCAGCGAGTTGGCGGCGGCCGTTATGGCGATGATCTCGGCATGGGCAGTGGGATCCTGCAGCGTCTCCACCATATTGTGCCCGCGACCAATGATCCGATCCCGTAACACCACCACCGCGCCCACGGGAACCTCGTCCATCTCGAACGCCTTCTCAGCCTCGCGAAATGCCTGCTCCATCCAGGTCTCATGAGGCGTCATGTTCA
>DASWHH010000669.1:0-9082 GCA_036398295.1 bacterium | reverse complement strand
CAACCGCCGGCGCCGTCGAGCTGGTTCGCACGGCAAAAAACCAAGGCGTCAAAGTGACATGTGAAGTCATGACTCATCACTTCAGCTTGAATCATGATGCGGTGTTGACATACGACACCAACGCCAAAATGAACCCGCCGTTGAGAAGCGCTGCCGATGTGGAGGCCATGTTGGAGGGCTTGCGCGACGGCACCATCGATGTCATCGCCACCGATCACGCGCCGCACGCCATCGAAGAAAAACAAGTGGAGTTTGATGCCGCGGCGTTCGGCATCGTCGGACTTGAGACTGCTTTAGGGTTGGTGATTACCCATCTGGTCAAGCCGGGAACGCTGACGCTTCCGCAGGCAATCGCAAAAATGACGGTCAATCCAGCAACCATTCTTAAACTCGACCGCGGCCGACTCAAAATCGGCGCGCCGGCTTCCATCACTATCTTGAATACCGACGAGAGCTGGAGCGTTAACAAAGATGAGTTCAAGTCAAAGTCAAGGAATACGCCTTTTCACGACTGGCAACTACAGGGTCGGGTGTTTGGACTTTATAACAATGGCATGTGGTGGCAAAGATCAACTTGATTTATTAACCTTGGAGGAGTGGAACGGTGGAAGTTGCAAAGGAAATCTTTTTCGTCAAAGGGGTTGGTAAGCACAAAGAGAAGTTGACCAGCTTTGAATTGGCTCTGCGCGATGCTGAGATTGCACAATTCAACCTGGTGCGAGTTTCGAGCATTTTCCCGCCGTATTGTAAGATGGTTTCTAAGAAGGACGGCTTGCAGAAATTGCAGCCTGGTCAGATTTTGTACGTGGTGATGAGTCAGGCTGAGACCAGCGAGCCGCATCGACTGATTGCCGCGTCGATTGGCGTGGCCATTCCGAAAGATCGCGGCCACTATGGCTACCTTTCGGAGCATCATAGCTACGGCCAAAGAGAGGAAATGGCCGGCGATTACGCGGAAGACTTGGCGGCCACGATGTTGGCCACCATCCTCGGTGTGGAATTTGATCCCGACGATTCGTGGGACAAGAAGAAAGAAATCTGGCGCATTAGCAACGAAATCGTGACCACCCGCAACATTACCCAATCGGCGGTCGGGGACAAAAATGGTCTCTGGACGACGGTCATTACCGCCGCCGTGTTACTTTTTTAGGATAATGCTTAATATGCGTCTCAATTTCTTGGATTTGCCAGATGAGCTATCCCGTCCGGAGAAAGCCCAGGTGGTGGTTTTGGGCGTGCCTTACGAGGCGACCACCACTTACGGCAAAGGCACGTCTCTGGGGCCGCAGGCTATCATCGCGGCGTCGTCGCAGATAGAGTTTTATAACGAGGAGCTTGACGCCGAGCCTTGCCAGATTGGAATTGCCACTGACATGTCGCTCACGCAATTCGACCCCAATCCCGAAAAAGCCGTGCAGCAGATGAGTGCGGCCTGTGAACGCTGGTTGTCAGCGAAAAAGATGGTAGTAGGGTTGGGCGGAGAGCACACGGTTACTGTCGGCTTGGTGCGCGCCTTCAAAAAGTTTTACCCCGATTTGTGGGTTTTGCAGCTGGATGCGCACAGCGATTTGCGGACGGAGTATCACGAGTCGCCGCTCAACCACGCCTGTGTGATGGCGCGCGTGCAGGAAATGTGTCCATTCGTTGGTGTGGGCATTCGCAGCGGGATTGCCGGTGAACGAACGGCCCTAAAACCTCGCTCGGCCCTTATTTATGCCCACGAAATGTACAGTAATCGCAATTGGATAGAAACAGTTCTAAACAAGCTGGGTGGACCGGTTTACATTACGATTGATCTGGATTTCTTCGATCCCGCCGAGGTACCGGCGGTGGGGACACCCGAACCCGGTGGCTTTCATTGGGTGGAAACGCTCGATTTCCTGCGGCGGGTCGTGCAATCGCGGCGCGTCATTGGATTTGATGTGGTCGAGTTGTCGCCCAAGGCCGGTTTCGCCGCATCTGATTTTTTTGCCGCCAAACTCATCTATAAATTGATTGGGTATGTTTTCGCCGACAAATTGGCCAAACAAAATTCTTGACTATTACTATGAAATGTTTTAACTTACCCAGCTTGTTTTGAAAAAATAAGGAAGGAGACGGCCGTTGAGCACATACATCGCAAAACCCGCGGAAGTTGAGAGGAAATGGTACGTCGTTGATGCCGACGGGCAAATCCTGGGGAGGCTCGCCAGCCAGGTGGCGTCGATTCTTCGCGGCAAACATAAGCCCATTTATTCGCCGCACATGGATGTCGGCGACCATGTTATCGTCATCAATGCGGAGAAAGTGCGAGTGACCGGTAAGAAAGCCAAAACCAAGCGCTATTATTGGAACACGCTTTACCCGGGCGGACTACGCTTCAAGACCTATTCGGATATGATGAAAGAGCATCCGGAGCGCATTCTTGAATACGCTATCGCCGGCATGCTGCCCCATAATAAGCTGGGCCGAAAAATGTTTAAAAAACTGAAGGTTTGCGTGGGCACCAATCACAATCATCTGGCCCAAAAGCCCGAAAAACTTGAACTCAAATCCCGAGAGGAATAAATGAAAGGAACAGCAATTTCGGCCATTGGCAGGCGGAAAGAATCGGTTGCCAGGGTGCGGTTAATTCCCGGCGAGGGAAAATTTGTGGTCAACAAAAAGGATTTGCTGGAATTCTTTAAGCGTGAAACCTTGAAAATGGTCATTGAGCAGCCGTTGAACATCACCGAAACGATGGGCAAGTATGATATCTACGCCAATGTCAACGGCGGCGGCCTGACCGGACAGGCTGGTGCGCTTCGGCTCGGGATTGCCCGGGCGTTGCTGAAAGTTAGCGATGACTTTCGACCAAAGTTAAAAGCTGCCGGACTCCTAACCCGTGACCCGCGAATGAAGGAAAGAAAGAAATACGGTATGGCCGGCGCGCGCAAAAGGTTTCAATTCTCAAAACGTTAGAATATTTATTATCACACACACTGGCTTCTTTGGGTGCCCCTGGACGCATCGGGGTGTTTTGAGCCAGTGGCGGCTTAACCCAAACCGGAGGTTTTATGCTTAATGTAACGTTACAAGATTTGTTAATTGCCGGTTCTCATTTTGGCCATCTCACCCGCAGGTGGAATCCCAAAATGAAGAAGTACATCTTCATGGAGCGAAACGGCATTTACATCATCGATCTGAAGAAATCGCTGGAGTGCCTGGATCGCGCCTACCAGGCCATTATAGATCTGACCAGGGCGGGTGAAAGGCTGCTGTTCGTTGGCACAAAAAAACAGGCCAAGGATATCGTGAAGGCGGAGGCCGAACGCAGCAGTTCTTTTTATATGAACGAGAGATGGCTGGGCGGAACGCTAACCAACTACGCCACCATCAAGAAAAGCATTAAGCATCTCAAAAATATCGAAAAGATGGCGACGGACGGCACATACGACAAGCTTACCAAGAAGGAAATTTTGCGGCTCGAGCGCGAGCGCGAAAAACTTGAATCGGCGTTGGGTGGCATTCGCGACATGAACAAGCTGCCGGGTGCTATCTTTGTGGTGGACACCAAAAAGGAGGCGATTGCGGTTTCGGAAGCCGTGAAATTGGGCATTGGTATCATTGCGATCGTCGATACCAATTGCGACCCGGATACCATCGATTACCCCATCCCCGCCAACGACGACGCGTTCAAATCCATTAATTTGGTTACTCATGCCATCGCCGATGCCGTCATCGAAGGATCGAGCTCACAGGCGCGAAAAGTCAGCGAAGAACCCAGGGCCGAGACCGCCGGCGAAGCTGTCGAATCCCGCGATGAAGTAATCGTCACTGAAGATGCCGAGGAACTTGAAGCGGTTTCGGAAAAAATCAAGGGTTCGGAGAGTGATTTGTATGAAAAAGCATAAGAGATTGGAGGCCGTCAAGAATGTCAATATCTGCTGACAAAGTCAAACAGTTACGCGAGCTTACGGGCGCGGGCATCATGGAGTGCAAAAGCGCCTTGACTGAAACCAATGGTGACATTGAATCTGCCATTGAGTTGTTGAGAAAAAAGGGTGTCGCATCGGCTCAAAAACGGGCTGGCCGCGAAACCAAGGAAGGGTTGGTCGAAGCGTATATTCATCCTGGCAATCGGTTGGGTGTGCTGGTGGAGGTGAATTGCGAAACCGATTTTGTCGCCAAGACAGACGATTTCAAAGCTTTTGTTCGGGATATGGCGATGCAAATTGCCGCCACTAACCCGCGGGTCATCAGTCGCGAAGATCTTTCCAGTGAAGAGATGCAGAAAGAACTGGAAATTTATCGGACTCAGGCAAAAAACGAAGGCAAACCGGAAAACATCGTCGAGCGATTTGCACAGGGCAAATTGGAGAAATTCTATCAGGAAATAGTCCTGCTTGAGCAGAGCTATATCAAAGATCCGGCCAAGAACGTGAAAGATTTGCTAACGGCGATCATCGCGAAGACCGGCGAGAATGTCAACATCAAACGATTCGTCCGGTTTCAGTTAGGGGCTTAAGTAGATTGTCCCAAATCGAAAAATAATCCAGCGCAAAATTTTGGACATGCCATCTCCCCCTTATAAACGGATTCTGCTTAAATTAAGCGGCGAAGCTCTGATGGGGCAACAGGGCTACGGTATTGATCCCGAAATGGTGGCGAACATCGCGCTGGAAATCAAAGAGGTCGTCAATTCGGGCGTGGAAATCGGCCTGGTGATCGGCGGCGGCAACATCTTTCGGGGTCTGTCAGCCAGCGCTCGCGGTATGGATCGCGTGTCCGCCGATTATATGGGGATGCTGGCAACTGTGATCAACTCGCTGGCCTTGCAAGATTACCTGGAGCGCAACGACGTCTATACCCGCGTTCTCACGGCGATTAAAATGGAGCAAATTGCTGAACCGTTCATTCGCCGGCGCGCCATTCGCCATCTTGAAAAAGGCCGCATCGTAATCTTCGCCGGCGGCACCGGCAATCCCTATTTCACAACCGACACCGCCGCTGCGCTGCGCGCTATTGAAATTGAGGCAGATGTAATTATGAAGGGAACCAAAGTCGATGGCGTCTACGATTCGGATCCCAGTGTGAATCACAACGCAAAAAGGTTCGACCAACTGAGCTACCTTGACGTGGTCAAGCGGCGTCTGAAGGTGATGGACAGCACAGCGGTGACATTATGCATGGAGAATAAGTTGCCCATCATCGTTTTCAATCTCACCAAAAATGGTTACCTGCAAAGAATTGTTCAGGGCGAATCTTTGGGAACGAAAATTTTCGGTGCTTAACATGGACATCAAAGAAATTCAACGCGATGCGGAATCGCGCATGGAAAAAGCAGTGGAGAGTACCCGTCAGGAATTGGCAATCATTCGAACCGGCAAGGCCTCACCAGCGTTGCTGGACACCATCAAAGTTTCCTACTACGGTTCGATGGTGCCTCTGAAACAGGTGGCGGGAATAAATACTCCGGAGCCCAGGCTGATCACCATTCAGCCGTGGGACAAAAGCCTGATTGGTGAAATTGAAAAAGCAATTCTAAAATCGGATCTGGGACTCACCCCGGTCAACGACGGACTTGTAATACGGCTGCCCATTCCAGTGCTTACCGAAGAGCGCAGGAAGGATCTGGTGCGGTTATGCCATAAGCTGGTGGAAGAAGGTCGGGTGGCTATTCGCAACGTCCGCCGCGACGCCAATGAACGTCTGAAAAAAATAGAAAAGAGCCACGAAATCTCCGAGGACGAATACCACAAGGCTGTTGATCACGTTCAGAAATTGACCGACAAATTCATTACGCAAGCGGATGAAGTCCTGAAAAGGAAAGAAGAAGAAATAATGGAAGTTTAGCACTTGAGTCGCGGATGTTTAAGTTGCTCCTGACCCAAAGCCGTTGCCGGCAAGCGTGACGGCTTTTTTCATTTCTGACGATGTTAGCACCGCAAAAATATTTTTTCATCCTCATGCTTTTAGGCCCTGCTCTCAGCGGCCCAACCGAATTGACGGCCAGCGGGCGGAAAGGAATTGTCGTAAAATTTCTGCTTACTTTCCCCCAGCCCGCAGCGTCTACCGTCCCTTTGTCGCAGCCTCAGGCATTGGCCATCGACCCGGAGGGACACATTTATGTGGTCGATTCTGGCAATCACCGCATCGTCAAGTTCGATGCCTCGGGAAATGTGGTGCGCACCGTCGGCGGTTTTGGTTGGGAACGCGAACAGTTTGATCGGCCGCTGGATATCACGGCCAAAACCGGTCTCGATCTTTTTGTCGCTGATTTCAATAACGAGCGCATTGAGCGTTATGACCTTAACCTCAACTTCATATCATCCTTTTACTCGGACCACTCCATCCCGGCCTCCTTACAGTTCGGTTTTCCGGGTGGTGTGGATATCTCCCGTCACGGTGAAATCTTCATTGTTGATAATGAGAACAATCGCATCTTGAAACTCAACGTCGAGGGTTCCCCCGATTTAAGTTTCGGCGATTTTAATTGGGGCGCGGGTCAACTGCAACAACCCGCAAAAATCGAGGTAAGCGCCAGCGACCAAGTTTTTGTCTCGGATCAAAAGTCCAACCAAATTGTCGTCTTCGACTACTACGGAAATTTTGTGAACCGTTTTGGCGATGACGTCTTGCGACACCCGCGCGGGCTTACTGTGTCACCGGATGGAAACCTCTACGTCGCCGATACCGGGCATCACCGGGTGGCGGTGTTCAGCAGTGATTCTCAGTTTATTTTCAGTTGGGGCGATTACGGAGACAAGATCGGAGCGTTCAATCATCCACTAGATGTCGGTGTTCACAAAAATAGGATCTATGTCCTGGATTCGGGCAACTCCCGGGTCCAGGTTTTTGAGTTGGCCGAAAACTCAACAAACAGTCGAAACCGGGATGGCGAAGAGGAGGGTCACTAGGAATCTATTGTTACGAGTTTAATTCATCTTGCCATAGATTGAATCGTGACCCTTGCAAGCTTAAAAAGTCCGCTCGCCGGATTTTCCGGAATTATTTTTCTGCCATTGCTTTTGGTGCCCGTCATTTTGCTTTCTCAAACCGGGGCGCGGCAGCCGGGAATGCTGGCGCCGGCGGAGAAAGAAACCAGTTTCAAGGCCGACAGCCTTATCCTCAAATACACCCTCCCGGACTCTTTCTTAATTCCTGGTTCCGAATCCGTTCTGGCCGACACCATATTGCTTCATCGTAATCACGATTATGTCATTCATTACGTTGATGGCGCCATTGTGTTCAAAACGAATTATTTGCCTTCCACAAATATCAGAGTTCGTTACCGTATTTTCACCGCGCCTATCCGCAAAAGTTATTTTCATCGGCAGATAATCATGACCGATACAGCGGCAACCCAAACTGCTGATTCCACTTCATCAGCAAAACCAAAACCGAACCTCGCGCCGCAGACGACTTTCGGTGCGCAATTGCGGAAGAGCGGCAGTCTGACTCGCGGCATCACTGTTGGCACCAACCAGGGCTTGCAGGTGGACTCCGGGTTGCGAATGCAAATCGCCGGCCGGCTCACGGAAAAGGTTGAAGTGGTGGCTTCACTGACGGATCAGAATACCCCCATTCAACCGGAAGGCAACACCCAGACGCTGCAGGAGATCGACAAAGTCTTTGTTCAGATTAAAGCGCCGCATGTGCAAACCACGCTGGGTGATTACAATCTGTCTTTCGACGGCACCGAGTTCACCCGCTACAACCGCAAGCTGCAAGGGGCGATGGGGCAGGCCGATTTCAAGAATGTTTCTGTCACACTCTCCGGGGCGGTTTCGCGCGGACGGTTTACCACCAACGAGTTTTTGGGGCAGGAGGGTAACCAGGGGCCATATCAACTCAGGGGCAGTGAGGGCCAGATTAGTATCATCGTACTGGCAGGTACCGAGAGGGTTTGGGTGGATGGCCAGCCCATGACCCGTGGTGAAAGCAACGACTATGTCATTGAATATAGTAACGGACAGGTCACTTTTACGCGCCACCGCCTCATCACCGCGGATTCCCGCATCACCGTCGACTTTCAGTTTTCCGATGAGAGCTACCAACGCAACCTCTGGGGAGCCCACGGTGAGACCCGGTTCCTCGACGAGAGGTTTAGATTTCGCACCACCTTCATTCGCGAGAGCGATGACAAGGACAACCCACTCAGCCGTACCTTGTCGGCGGACTTTGTGCGGGCTCTCGAAGCGGCCGGCGACAGCGCCGCGATTGTGCCCGGCTTTACTTTCGTGGGGCCGGATAGCGGCAATTACATCGATTCCAGTGGCGTTTTTGTTTTCATTGGACCAAAGGCCGGCGATTACAGCGTAGCGTTTTCGTTTTTCGGGGAAAACCAGGGCGACTATCGTAACATTGGGCTCGGGCGATTCAAATTCGTGGGGGAAAATCGCGGCAGCTATCGACCGTTTATCATTTTGCCGCAGGCCCAGCGTCATGATGTAGTTGGTTTCAACCTCGAGGCGGCGCCCGCCAAATCGATCACCTTCAGATCCGAGCTGGCGATGAGTCAATTCGACCGCAACCTGTTTTCGCCTCAAAATGACAACGATAATCAGGGTGCCGCTTATGCCCTGCAATTCGATTTTCAACCAGAAAGGTTTGCGCTGGGTAATTTGAGCTTGGGTCGCATCAACCTGAACGCGCGGATCCGGCGAAAGAATGCCCGTTTTAGAGACATCGATCGTACGACACAGGTGGAGTTCAATCGCCGCTGGAACGTGACCGAAGCGGCTTCACCGGAAGAAACCGTAGTCGAAATGCACGGCGCCTATCTTCCCAGCGCCGGCTTGACGTTCGAAGGAGGTGTCGGCCGACTATCCAAGTCCAGCCGTTTTGAATCTAACCGCTGGGAAGCACAAACCAGTTTCAACCAACCAAAGTTGCCCAACTTCAGGTACTTTATCGAATTCATCGATCGCCATGACCGGAATGTCCTGCAACGCAGCACGTGGCTACGGCATCGCGGACGGGCTGATTTTAATTTGAAAAAGCTGAAGCCGATTCTCGAATACGAAGGCGAAATTCGTAAAGATGCCGATCGTGATACGGCCCGCGCTGGTTTTAGCTTCGATTCTTACACCGGCGGCTTAGATTTTTCGCCGTTCAAGAA
>DASWHH010000668.1:0-3637 GCA_036398295.1 bacterium | reverse complement strand
GGCCACGGACCATCAAGTCAGCAGCATCCCGTTGCTGTTGGAGGCGCAGAAACTTCCCATTCAGGTTGAGGTGATGCTGAAGCCTCACGCTTTCAAAACTTCTCCCGAGGAAGTGAAAATCGTCGGCAGTTGGGACGATTTTGCTGCCCACACGCCCATGGAAAAACAGGCGGACGGCACCTTCGTGTTTGAGACCGAGGTAACGAGCGACACGGTTTCGTATCAACTGGCGGGCATCACGGAAAGCGGCCGCACCGTCAACGGCACCCAGCAGGATTTTTTTGAATATGACGGCGGCGGCGACTATCGCTCGCAGCTCATCGCTGCCGGGCCGAAGGTCAAAATTGTCTTCGATCCGACCAGATTGCCGCAAGCAAAAGGCGCCGATGTACCCAAAGTGACATTCGACGAGCACAACGCGCAGCTGGCGGAAATCTATGAAATCAATTTCACCGCCGATCGCCTGATCGACGAACACTTCATTGCGCGTGCAAAGTACGAAAAAGAACACGGCCACTTTAACGACTTTGAGGGAAGTTTCGCGTCGCTGCAGGATTATCTAAGGTCGAAAATGAGTGCGGCGTCCAATCCAACGGTTAAACAATTTGCGAATATGGCACTGGCCTATCTTTATTACTTTGACGTCGAATACGACGCCGTCTTTTATCGCGACTTGACCGGGTCGGTGCCGGTGGAATCACCAATCTGGGTGGCTGGTCTAGCGCCCACGGCGCTGGGATTCGGGTTACACGACAGCGATGCCACCCGCGACTGGCTGCAAAAGGTTTATTCACAAAATCCGGCACATTCAGTACGCGGCCAGGCGCTCGCGCAACTGGTCTTTCTGGCTGCGCTGGCTGGCGATCGGCAGCAACAGCAAACACTTTTTGCAGAACTCGACAGCAGCTATTCCGACGTGGTGGAGGGATACGTAAAAGTTCAACTGGATCCCAACAGCAGCATTGCAGCGGGCAAACCTGTTGCTGACTTTGAAATCAAAAGCCTTGAGGGCGAAATCATCTCAAATAAGAACATGATGGGAAGATTTTATCTCATAGACTTTTGGGCAACATGGTGTGGGCCGTGCAAACGAGAGATGCCGAAATTGCACGCGATGTTCGACAAATTCGCCAACCAAAATTTCACCATTTTGAGTCTGTCGCTGGATCGCAAGCTCGAAGCCATCCAGCCCTACCGCGAGAAAGCGTGGCCGATGCCATGGCAGCATGCTTTCATCAGTGACGGCTGGCAAAGCGAACTCGTGAAATCGTTTTACGTGGACCAGACCGGCATCCCGAGTCCATTTTTGATCTCACCTGAAGGAAGAATTCTCGCGAGCCACGATGCGTTGCGGGGAGAGTACCTCGAACGCTCGCTGGAGAGGTTCTTGGGATCGAATTGACGGCGCAGAGAGCAGAGAGCAGAGCGCATAGCGCAAAGAGCATAGCGCAAAGCGGAAAGAGCGGTTAATCGCATCTTATTTGGACGAGGGGCGGGGTGGGATCAATGGTGAAATTTAGATTTCAAGATTTGGAAATTTGGAAGATGGCAATAGAAATTGCCGACGAGTTGTTTGATATTGCTGATGAGTTAGAGCAAAAGCGACTTTATCGATTTGCTGAGCAGCTTCGCGCTGCCGGAATGAGTGTGTCAAACAACATTGCTGAAGGTTCCGGTTCAAGCTCAGATAGGGAATTTTCGTGGTTTCTAGGTATTGCAAAGAGATCTACTTTTGAAAATGCCAACATTCTTATAATGCTCTGCCGAAGAAAGTTGATTACCGAACAAAAACAGAATTTGCTCTTGGAAAAGTTGGACCATCTATGTCGAAAAATCAGCAATTTCAAAAAATCCCTGAGATAAATGCTGACGCTATGCGCTCTGCGCCATACGCTCTGCGCTTTGCTCTTTGCTCTCTGCGCATTTCCGGAGGTGCACATGTTGCAGAACTACTTGAAGATCGCCTTTCGCAATTTGATGAAGTACAAAGCCTACTCGCTCATCAATATTCTGGGATTAGCCATCGGGATGGCGTGCTGCATTTTGATTCTGCTCTACGTCCGCGATGAGTTGAGTTACGATCGTTTTCACGAGAACTCAGATCGCATCTTTCGCGTCACCCGCGAATGGTTCAACCAGGATGGCAGCAGCAGTCTTCACCTGGGGCACGTGGCGCCGCTAATCGCACCGCTCATGAAGAACGATTTTCCCGACATTCACTATGCGGTGCGGTTGATTGGTGGGGGTACGACGCTGGTGGGTTACGGGAGCAAGTTCTTCGAGGAGCCGCAATTCTTCTTCGCCGATCCGGAAATTTTTGAAGTTTTCACTTTACCGTTTGTGAAGGGCGATCCCAAAACTGCCCTCGCCGATCCCAATAGCGTGGTCATCACTGAAGAGATGGCCTCCAAATATTTCGGTGAGGAGGATCCGCTGAACCGAGTCATCAACATCGACGGCGACGCGGATTTGAAAGTGACCGGCGTGATCCGGAACATTCCGCACCACTCCCATTTTCATTTTGATTTTCTGGGCGCAATGAAATTGCTGGAGCAGTTTTTCGGCCCGGAAGCCTTTCAAAACTGGGGCAGCAACAATTACGCGACCTATTTGCTGATGCCGGAGAATTACGATATGCGACAATTGGAATCGCAATTCCCGGCTTTTCTTGATCGTCATCTTACCGCCGCCTATGAGCGCGATACCGGACAACCCCCGCCCGTTAAGCCGAGCATTAGCAACAAACTCCATCTCTGGTCCCTGACTGACATCCATTTGCATTCCCATCTCGATTCCGAAATCGAGCCCAACGGCGACATCAAAAACGTCTACATTTTTTCGTCCGTGGCGTTTTTCATTTTGCTCATCGCCTGCATCAACTTCATGAATCTCGCCACCGCGCGCTCAGCCAATCGCGCCAAAGAAGTTGGCTTGCGCAAGGTGATTGGCGCGGATCGCCAGCGGTTGATTCAGCAGTTTTTGGGAGAATCGATTATCCTCTCCGTGGTGTCACTCTTATTGGCGATACTGACGGTGGAGTTGGTACTACCGACCTTCAGTAACTTTACTGGAAAAGATCTCAATTTGGGGTTGAGCCAGAACTGGTCGATGGTTGCGACTTTAGCCGGTATCGCTCTCTTGGTGGGAATTCTGGCGGGCAGCTACCCGGCCTTCTTCCTATCGCGATTTCAACCTGCGGCTGTGTTAAAGGGAATCCCGCTTTTGTCTCCCCTTGGCAAGGGGGGAAACAGGGGGGTGCGTAAGGGTTTGGTGGTCTTTCAATTTGCCATTTCCATCATCTTGATCGTCAGCGTTGGTGTCGTCAACAACCAACTCGAATTTTGCCGCACCAAGAATCTCGGGTTGAACAAGGAACAGCTGCTCGTGCTTCCGACAAGTGCGGAGATGATTCAGCGCTACCCGGCGTTTAAGAATCAACTGTTGCGGCACCCGAACATCAGCGGTGTGGCTGCGTCCAAACGGGTGCCGTCGGCCCGACTGCTGGATTCCTCCGGCGCGCGCACGATCGATGGCGACAAAAGCGAGCCCATCAATTTTCGCATTGCCAACGTGCGAGTCGATCACGATTTCATCAATGTCTATGGCATGGAGATCGTGGCCGGCCGCAACTTCGCTA
>DASWHH010000667.1:0-7058 GCA_036398295.1 bacterium | reverse complement strand
AAACGGCACACTCAGGAATCTCAAAGGGAAATGACTATGAAAACAATTGGCGCGTTTGTAATCGGCATGAGCATCATGACGATTCAGGCTGCAACCGGAATCGCCCAGCCGACAATTTATATCGTCCGACATGCCGAGGCGCTCGAGCCGTGGCCCGGCGACTCCCTGGCGGATTATAAACCGCTGAACTCCGAAGGCGTCGCGCGCTCTCAAAAATTGGCGGAACGCTTCAGCCCGGGATCATTAACAGCCATCTACACCAGCCTCACCACTCGCACCATTCAAACCGCTCACCCCCTGGCGCAGAAATTAGGATTGTCCATCAAAATCGCCGATGCCTGTATGGACACCGCCGCCGTCGAGACATTCTATGGGGAATTGGAAGCACAGTACGGTGACGAAGATGTGATTCTGCTGGTGACGCACTCCAATATCATTCCCGAACTGCTGATGGCGGCGGCGCTGCCGCCGGAGTGTTATGTGCGCATGGGGTTCGTCAAGTCACCCCATTACCCTGGCTGGCTCATCGAAGGCTATGACAACCTGTGGAAGATTCAGTGGCGGAGCCGCGACAATGCCTGCAAAGGGATAGAGAAAACCAGGTTTTGAGTCTGAATAATCGTCATTCCCAGATACCTCTATCGGGGAAGAGTTCGCCAATTGTCCTGCTGTATTTCATCTGAAACAACTTCTCAACTGCAATCTTGAACCAGATCGTAAAACTTTTTGGATTACGAAGCAACTCGTGTTTCAAGTCTTCCGGGCTAATCCAGCGGTATTCCATAACTTCCTCTGGGTTAGGGTTTACCGCCCCACGGTACCGGCCGACATAGACGTGATCAAACTCATGCTCGATTAGCTTGTTGCTCATACGGGCGAGATAAATAAAATCAAACAGCTTTTTCAGGCGACAATTGATTCCGAGTTCCTCCTGTAATCTCCGCGCGGTGGCAACGGTGATGGATTCACCGGGCTGGGGATGACTACAACAAGCGTTGCTCCACAATCCGCCGGAATGATACTTGTTTAACGAGCGTTTTTGCAGCAACATTTCTCCGCGCCTGTTAAAAATGAAAATAGAAAAGGCGCGATGAAGCTTGCCTTCACGATGGGCCGCCAGTTTGTCAGCCACACCAACTTCCTGATCTTGTTCGTCAACCAGTATGACTTGTGTGCGCATGGAGCGTCTTTGGTGCGTTTTGAATGCCCAGGTTTTCCCCCGGTAGTGACTGTTTGTAAACCGCAGAGGGATCAGAGAGCGCAGAGTTTTTTTGTGATTTGAATTGAAAACTCCTGATCTGCTAAGGATTTATTTCAAAGGTTTGTTTGCTGTCCAAGTTCTTGCCAGTCTTTTCGGCGTTGGGTTAAACGGAGATCTTCGATCGCAAGTTTCCTGCAATAGGGTTCAGGTCAACGGCTAACTTACCGAATACGCTCCGGGTCAGAGAGTAAGACAGGGAAAACGCTATGCGCTTTGCTCTATGCGTGTAGCACCAGCAGCAGGTGGATGGTACAGGCAAATTTAGTTGACAACCGACCCATTTTACTTTAGATTCAAAGCACTCTTACTAACTCCAAAACAAAGGAGGCTCACAGCCAATGCTCACTGTTGGTTTCTACCAGTTTCGTCCCCGATTTGGCGAAATCCAGCGAAATCTGCAAAAAGTTGTTGCCGCCCTGCGGTACGTTTCCGCCGACATTATCGTGCTGCCGGAACTGGCTTTCTCGGGTTACTATTTCAAAGACCGTGCTGAAAGCAAAGCTCTCGGCGAGGATCCAAAATCGTCGCCGGCCGTTGCCAGCCTGATTGCCCTGTGCGAAGAGCGCGACTTTTTTCTCGTCACCGGGTTCGCCGAAAGGAAACGCGATAAAGTATTCAACAGCGCGCTGCTGATCGGGCCGCAGGGAATCATTCACACTTATCGCAAGCTACATCTCTTCAACGAAGAAAAAAAATGGTTTGACCCGGGAGATACGCCGTTGGCGGTGCAGAATGTGCGCGGCGCAAACATCGGCATCATGATTTGCTTCGACTGGATTTTCCCGGAAGTGACCCGCGGGCTGGCGCTGCTGGGCGCCGACATTATCTGCCATCCCGCCAACCTGGTCATGAGCTATTGCCAGAGCGCTATGCTCACCCGCTGCCTGGAAAATCATGTCTTTGCGATCACGGCCAATCGCTTTGGTTCGGATAAGCGACCGCACGGCGAGCTGCGCTTCACCGGCAAGAGTCAGATCGTCGCGCCCAAAGGCAAGCTCTTGCAGCGCGCGGCGGCGCAACGTGAAGCGCTGGTCATAACGGAAATCGATCCAGGTCTGGCGCGCGACAAAAATATCACCAGGCTGAATCAACTGTTGGATGATCGTCGTCCGAAATTTTATCGGCCTCTCAGTCGGGCTTAAACGCTTGGATTATCAATCTTGAAACATCCCGGATTATCTTAAATTAGGAGCACTTTTCCGAACGACCCGTTTTTCAAAACTGAACTCTTGTTCGCCCCTCGCTACCCACAAACCTCAAGGAGTAAACCATGCCAAGGATTTGGATTTCTACCATTGTTTTATCTGTCATTACCTTTCTGAATGTTTTGCCTGCCCCAGCTCAAATTCCCGGCGACCTCTGGCTGATGAAAGCTCACGACGCCCGCCGCACCGGCCAGAGCGGTAGCAACGGTCCTCGGGAAATCGATCCCAACCAGTCGTGGTCCGTGGGGGTGCCGGCGGCGTTCGTCATCAACATCGGTGCGTCGGTTTCGAAACGCGGGGTTTTCTTCGCCTCATGGGGACTGATTCGTTTTGATGCCATGGGTCGCGGCGATCACTTCTGGGACAAACTGGACGGCAAGCTCTACGGCTACGATCTCGACGGCCAACCGCTGTGGAACGCTGGCTCGCTTAACCTCGATCTCACACCTTACAAATACAACTATGGCTCGCGCGTCAACGAAACCAGCTTCCACAATGGCACCGTCGAAGGGCAGGTCACTATCGACACAACTCGCAATGTGATGTACGTCGGGCGCGGGGATGGCAAGCTCTACGCCATCGATCCCGATGCGGGTACGATTCTCTGGCGTTTTACCGCCTTTAACCCGCAACTACCGGACGATCCCGACGGCGGCGGCGAGGTCATCAGCTCGCCACTGCTCGGACCAGGTGGCACAATTTACTTCGGAACATGGGGTGTCGGGCCGTACGAAACCAACGCCTTCTATGCCGTCAACCCGGATGGCTCGCTGCAATGGCGCTTCCCCAGCGATAGTTCGTTGACTCAGCCGATCTTCACTTCGCCCGCGCTCAGCCCCGACGGTGCGACGCTTTATTTCGGCACCTGGTTTAATGATGCCGAGGTCACGGGTCAGCTGTTCGCGTTGAACAGCCAGCCAATCGGCCAGTCTTCCGATGACCTTCGTCGCAAATGGTCGCTGGAGTTGCACAACGGCGATCTCAATATCTGGACTACCACCCTCGCGGTCGGGAGCGACGGCACAGTCTTCGTCGGCGGATTACAAATTGAGTCCAATAAAATCACCAACACACCGCTGGTGTTTGCGATAGAAGAAAATCTAAACGGTGAGCCTGAGTTTAAATGGACACCCGACTTTGTCAAGCTGGTTGACGGCGCGTACTGGGTTGGCGGCATCGCCCTGCGAGAAACCGCAGGAGTCACTCGGAGACTTTATGCCGTGACGACCAGCCTGCGCGATCACAACGATAAGGAAGAAGGCGCTCTGTACGCCCTCGATCCGCTGACCGGTGAAGTTTCAGCGGACTACGATCCCTCCGACGATGTACCCGCAGCGGTTGGCAGTCTCAACTCGCCGGCCATCGGCGCCGATGGCACGATTTATTTCGGCGTGCGCGGCAAATACCAAGAGTTGTTTGTGGACGCGGTGAACGGCCAGGTGTTTGCGGTCATGTTCAACGAAGCGACCTCCAGCTTTCAAAAACTCTGGAATTTCGAAGTGGCAGGTCACTTAGAGTGGAACCATCCGGCTATCGGGCCCGATGGCAGCATTTATGTCGGCAGCTCCGTGGGAGGTCAGGTGAACCCTTTTCTGGTTTATCAGCCGGGTGCCGTTCCGGCCAACACCACCTGCACCTTTTACGCCATCAAAGGACCGACCAATCCGGTGGCGGTCGAGGACAGCCCGAGTTTACCGGACGATTTTTATCTCGCGCAAAACTATCCGAACCCATTTCCGCAAAGCGGATCCGCCTTCGCGGACAATCCCGAGACCACCATCCGATTCGAGCTCCGGCAGCCAACGGAGATTTCGTTGGCGATTTTTAACACAGTAGGACAGCAAGTTCGATTGCTGGTCTCCCCGCAACGATTTGAAACCGGTGGTCATCAGCTATTGTGGGATGGCCGCGGCCAGTCCGGGAATGGGCTGCCCAGTGGTGTTTATTTTCTGAGACTGACAAATGGAATGGGTCTGAGCAGAAGTCGCAAATTGGTTTTGATCAGATAAATGCGCGAGCCATTCGACTAAATGCTGGCGCTCCATTCGATCAGCGCTTTGTCATAAGCGTTGACCAGATCGCGATAGCCGAGCACACCCAACACCTGGTCCGGATGAGCGGAGTCCACCACCGGTAGACTCATGTACTTGGATTTGAGAAATTTCACCAGAGCTTCGTGCAGATTTTCTTGCGGATTCAGGATCTCCAGATGCGTCTTAATATCTTCAGCCACGATGACCTGGCCCAGTCCCTCTTCCCCCATCACCGCTCGCAGGGTTCCCATTGAAAGCAGTCCGGTGATTTCCCCCTTTTTGTTCACAACCGGAAAACTGTCTTCTTCATGATTGGCAAATAGCGGCAAAATTTTCTGAATGGGAAGATCGTTGGGGATTTTTGGCAGGCGGTCACTCTTTTTATAGGCGTCGGCAACCTTGATATCCTTGAGCAAGTCGACGATTAGATCGCCGCGATGGGCTGGCGAATCGGTGAAACTCGTGAGTTGCTGGCGGTAGATGCTCCATTTGCGCGCTACAAAGTAGGCGATGGCCGAGGTGAAAATCAGCGGCACCAGCAGGCCATAGCTGCCGGTCATTTCAGTAATCATGATCGTCAGCGAAACCGGCACGTTGGCGGCGCCAGCAAAAAATGCCGCCATTCCCACCAAAACAAATGCCGTAGGCTGCGTGATGATTTCCGGGAAAAGATTTTGCGCCACACCGCCAAAGGCGCCCCCCAGCATGGCGCCCATGAAGAGTGAGGGAGCGAAAATACCGCCGCTGCCGCCGGAGCCAATGGTGAACGAGGTTGCAAAAACTTTGATGACCGCTGCGGCGAGCATCAACTTGATGGCCAGTTCGCCGTTGATGGCCATTTGAATCCAGCCGTAGCCGGAGCCCAAAATGTAGGGAAAGAAAAATCCGATGATGCCCACCAGCAGGCCACCAATCGCCGGTTTAACGTGCTTCGGAATTTTCAGCGGCGCGAAGACTTTGTCGTGAATTCCGTAGAACACTTTTACATATAGAATTCCCAACAGCGCGCACAGCAACGCGAACACCGCGTAAAACAGCAGCTCGACGGGGCGGCGAAAGAAATATTCGCCGGTGGTGAAGATGGTGTGCCAGCCAAACAGTGACGCAAAGATGGTGTAAGCGACAATCGACGAGGTGATGGCGGGAACGAGGCCCTCCGTTTCCATGTCGTCTTTGTAGAGCGCCTCCACCGCAAAGATGGCGCCGCCGATGGGTGAACGGAAAATGCTGCCAATGCCCGCCGCCATGCCGGAGATGACCATGATGCGCCGTTCTTTATCTGAGAGTTTGAGTTTGGTGGCGAGAATGGATCCGAATCCCGCGCCAATCTGCGCGATGGGCCCCTCGCGGCCGGCGCTGCCGCCGGTGCCAATGGTCACCGCCGAGGCAATGGTTTTGATGGCGGGCACGCGCGGACGAATGATGCCGCGCTCGTGATGATAGGCTTTGATCACGCCGTCGGTGCCGTGGCCCTCGGCCTCGGGGGCCCAGGTGTAAACCAAAAGTCCGGAGATCAGTCCGCCAATGGTGGGGATGATGAGAATCCACCAGCGATGGACGGGCAGCGAATATCCGCTGGTGTCGCCTTCGCCGCCGGGCAGCGGCGGGACGTAGCCAGCAAGATCATGCAGCGTGACTTCCTGAATCCAAACTTGCAGGTAATAAAACAGAATCGCGCCGATGCCGGAGACAATGCCGATTATCAGGCTATAGAGCATCCAGCGGCCGGTGAAACGAAATTCAAAATAGTCGGTGAAACGCCGCCATAGGATGCGGCTGCTGATCCAGCCGCGTCGAGCGGTGAATGGTTTGGGTCTGCGGTTCATGATTTAAAGGCTAAATCGTCCTTCATCCACCTAAACGTTTTATCTCCGCCCTGATCTCGTCGATAACTTCTACGTTTTGGATAACCTTATTCTTGCCTACTTTCATTGAAATCACATAAAAGACTTTGCCACCGTATTGCTCGGTGAACTTTCGATGTGTTGCGGCCTGCTGATTTCTTTCTTTGAATATCTCGGGGATATGTGAGACACCGCTGGCGGGTTTGATTTGAAGGCCAATGAATTTGTCGTTAACTTTGATGTAGAAATCGACGTTGAAAAGCCGGTCCCACTCGTCGGGTGCAGGTTCGATTTTGACACCAAGGTGGTCTTGGAGTTGACCGTAGATAGTCCGAATTTCCGTTGTGTAGCCGTCGAAGGTACGATTGATGACTAATTGATAGACATAATGAATACAGTCTTCTTCGGTAATATCTTCGACCTCTGAGGCGATGACCTCCGTAATCTTGATATAGAGTTTTCTGCCGAGTTCCTCAATTTGTTCTGTGGTTCTAATATTTTTGAAGTAGTAGCTTCTCCATTCTTCAAGGCTTTTGGGCGCGCATTTGCGAATTGCCTCGGAGACTGCACCGACGTTTCTTTTGAAGTTGAGTTGAAAGCGGTTGGTTGCGCTATTGAGGATCCATTCTTTGGGCACAGGCTATTGCTTCCAGCTTAGATTTTTTGTATTCGCAGAGTTTCGTTTAAAGAGCAATGCGATATTTCTTTCGCTCTT
>DASWHH010000666.1:0-9584 GCA_036398295.1 bacterium | reverse complement strand
CATCGTTGACGATGGCGCCCTCGGTGATTTTGGAGAAGGTGCGCATGTTTCTGTACAGACTGTTCTTTCCAAATCTTGCCACAAATAAATCCACGTAGCCGTCATTATCAAAATCACCCCAACTGCAACTACCTCCGGATTCCTTCACCAGGTCGCTGCTGGTGACTTTGGTGAAGATATCCTCTTCTACTATAGTCAAGAGACGATTGCCACCGATGTTGGCGAGCCCCTGAACGGTTCCCGCTGGCCATTCGATTCTAATGGAATCGACCTGTACCGCGTCGCCGAGACCGAATTCCGCGGTCAGGTTGTTCTGCCCGCCATAGCCGCCGCCGGTTTGCGCAGAGATTTCTCGCATCTGCCAGCGTGCAGTTCCGTCAATGGTTGCTTTGATTCGCACTTTCGCGCCAATGGCAGAACGATTTGATGCAGACCCAATACATCGAACCTTGATCCAACTATGGCTGGTGCCGTTGTTCTTAAAGAGAAGATTGTTGTCTCCGGAATTGGCGATGAATAAATCTGTGTCGCCGTCCTCGTCGTAATCGGCAAAGGCGCAACCGTAGAACCCTCCTTGCAAATTTACAGCAGCGTCCGTGCCGACTCTGCTGAAGCTGCCGTCGCCGTTGTTGAGATAGAGAAAGTTGTGCTGATTCTTGTTGGCGACGAAGAGATCGAGGTCGCCGTCATTGTCGATGTCCGCCCAACTGCTACCGAAGGAAGCCCCGCCATCATTCACGATGTTCCCCGCGGTGATTTTGATAAATGTGCCGTCACCGTCATTCTTGTAGAAGAAATTGTTTTCGCCGTCATTGCTAACAAACAGGTCGAGATCGTTGTCGTTGTCGTAATCGCCCCAACTGCTGCCGAAGGAGGCGCCGCCATCGGTGACGACCGCACCGTCGGTGATTTTCGAGAATCCCGTCCCTGCCGGAAGGTTGTTCTGGTAAAGGCAGTTGTTCTGTTGGTAATTGGTGACGAACAGATCGAGGTCGCCATCGTTGTCAAAATCCGTCCAACTGGCGCTAGTGGAATTGCTGACGTCGTTCACCACCGCACCGCTGGTAATTTTGTTGAAACTGCCATCGCCGTTATTGTGATAAAGAAAGTTGCTTTGACCATCATTAACGACAAACAGGTCGAGCCAGCCGTCGTCGTCATAATCGCCCCAACTGCAGCCGTTAGAGTTACCGCCGTCGGTGGCAATCGCCCCGGTGGTAATTTTTGTAAAACTGCCATCACCGTTGCTCTGATAAAGAAAGTTGTTTTCGCCTTTGTTGGCGACAAAGAGATCGAGGTCGTCGTCGTTGTCATAGTCCGCCCAACTGCTTCCGAAGGAATTGCCGCCGTTGTTGACCAGCGGGCCAGCGGTCACTTTACTGAAAGTGTCATAAACATGATTATAATTGTAGAGGAAATTGTTTTCGTTGTTGCGGTTGGCCACAAACAGATCGAGGTGGCCGTTGTGGTCGTAGTCACCCCAGGCGCAGCTCACGGAGGAACCGCCATCTTCGACGATTTCGCCAACGAGCACACGCGTGAATAGTGAAGGCGTCGCCTGATTAACCGTAACATAGAAGGGACTATTAATGGCTCCGGCGCTGGTGATTTTGATCTTACCGGTGCGCGCCGCAACGCCGGCGTTTTCAGCCACGGTCACTTCAAAACTGCCGTCGCCATTGCCACTGGCTCCCGAAACGATCTGCAGCCAATCGGCTCCGGTGGTGACGGCGGCGCTCCAATTCAACGTTTGCGTGCCACTACAGTGGACATAAAAACTTGCTTCTCCCGCTGACCAGTCCGCCATAACTTCCGTCGGCGTAACTGCGATGGTGTTACCTGCGATAGTGATGTGGGCATGAACATTACCGAGATCGATAATATTAAGGGGAGGATCGGATGAGGCAAACACCTGCGTAGGGTTTCCGGTTGAATAGTCATCAAACAGTTCAATAGAAAAATGGTTAAGGGTGCCGGTGTTTGCAGCCTGACGATCGGATAATCTGAGAAAAAAATGACCTGAATACTCGGCCAGGTGTGGCAGGAATTCCGTTATATCCATGACCACATCGTCAGACGGCAGCGGTCGGGAGTAGTTGTTATCGGTCCAGAAGCAGAACGGTTTCGAGCGCGACACATTCACGTTGCCCACATTCAGGCTGATTTCACAATCCTGGCTACGGCTGTGATCGATTTGAAATACCGAGACCATCTTGGGTTGATAGTCGATCCAGTTTTCGAAAACGTAGACCTGTCCAATTCTCTGTTTGAAGCATTCGTACGAAATATAGTAAAACCCGTCCGCGACTCTTTCCCAACCACCGGTGCCCCACGAATTGACGACTTTGAAAGCGCCGTAAGTATTGGGCTGCCCATTTTCCGTATACGGACCGTAGTTGTCGTCATAACCAACAACGGTATTAGCATGATTTAGATCGGCGGGATGATAGGAATCCGGTGCCCAAAGGTCCTGGTTGTTGAGATTGACATACTGGGTGGCATCGATACTGATAATGGCTAAGTTATGATTCGCCAACCAGAGCTTCAAATCATCAATGGTCTCACCACTTGTGATTTCCATGTACGTCATACCAGTAAGTGACCGGTACAATGGCGCCTCGCGCCAGGCTTCCTCGGTGGGCCAGGAGGTCGAATTGTGAGAGTCATTCGGCATCTTTGCCCAACTGCTGCAGCCGATGGATTTGAGAGTTAGCAAGGCATAGTCATAAGTTGAACCTTGATCTGCGCCACCATTGATCTGATGATAGACGAAATCTGGACTGAAGATTCGATTTTGAAAATCAGCGCTCGGGGCCTGCCCGTCCCATAGGCAGCCAGTGAGGTTCCAGTCGTGTTCATACGCCTCTTGAAATGTCTTGGAATAGTAGGCAGCGGCCCAGGCCACGCAGGAATTTTCAGCGGCCTGATCTCCCACTGGTGGAAACCATTTGGTGGCGAAGTTGTCGTGGCTCGCCGGCAGCGATTGCTCACCCTCCAATTTATCCACAACCAGGGCTTGCTCCCTCAACAACTGCCATTGTCCCTCCGTCGGCGGAATGAGTCCCGTGCCGTGGCCGTCGATCACGACATTGTAGTTCTTACCTTTTTCGTAAACCCCTGAGAATTTTTTGAGGTAGGAAAACTCCTCACCGGTCATGAGGCGTTTGCTGACTTTGAGTTGCTGAGGTACGACGCTGGCGCTAAGGGTCAGCACCAAACCGCCCAGAAGAACGCCACGAAGCACGTTGCCAATCCTGTTCATGTTCGTATCCTCCCAAATTCATCGTGTCGATTGATAATTGTAGCATCGGAGATTGGCATTGCGTGAAGCAAAATAAAGAAAGGCCGGCGTCAGAGAATGAAGGCTGGTCACAACAGGAAAATTGAGCGAAAACGCAAGCCTGATCTCTTGAGGGTCAAAAAAGCAATAAGCGTACCAACATCAGGATGGATTCATTAACAATTGAATTTTTGAGAGATACGACGAAGACAAGGGGAGACGTTTTTTCTCATTCTTCTTAAAAAATCGATGGGCATTTCTTGAAAATGAGAAATGCCGGATCTTCACCTAAGCTGGCCAACATACTTGTCGTACGACTTGTTTTCGCCTTTGACAAAACCTATCGATTCCCCACTTACCAGAGACTGTGATGGGGTTGTCTTTTCAGAAGCCGCATGGTTTCGGACAACCCCTGTGATTCTTCATGGCGAAGAAAGACTCGATCGGATAATTGACCACTGACAACTGACCACTGACTCCTACAAATCATTAACCTTAAAACTCTGCAGCGCCCTCATATACTGCGCCCGCTCGAACGCGCTGGGATCGGGACAGTTGATCTGGCTCATACTGCCCTGCATTTGAATCACACTGTGATACTCGTGCTCTTCCATCCACTGCATCAGACCGGCTTCAATGACGCGAATCAGATCGATGCCGTGTTTCAAGAGCGCCGAGCACAGCATGGTGACGCTGGCGCCCGCCATCAGCATTTTGATGACGTCCTCCGCTTTATGGATGCCGCTGGTGGCGGCGAGGTTGGCGGCCACGCGACCGTGGAGAATCGCGATCCAGCGCATCGGCAGACGCATGGCCTGCGGCGTACTGAGCAGCACCCGGGGCACGACTTCCAGTTCATCGAGATCGATGTCGGGCTGATAAAACCGGTTGAACAGCACCAGTCCGTCGGCGCCGGCTTCATCGAGGCGGCGGCAGATGTTGGCAAGGTTGCTGAAAAATGGACTGAGCTTCACGGCCACTGGAATCTTCACCGCCGCTTTCACCGCTTTGACGATATCGATGTAGGTTTCCTCCACCTGCGCGCCGGTGAGCGTCATGTCGGTGGGGATGTTGTAAATGTTCAGCTCCATGGCGTCGGCGCCGGCCTCTTCGAAATTTTTAGCGTACTCGCTCCACGCGCCATCGGTGCGGGCGTTGAGGCTGGCGATGATCGGAATCTCCACCGCCGCTTTGGCTTTACGGATGTGTTCGAGATACTCCTCCGGACCCAGGACAAAATCCTGTTGTTCGGGGAAATAGGTGAGCGACTCCGCGAAGCTTTCGGTGCCGTGAGTAAGATGGTGGTGCAATTCGTACACCTCGTGGGTGATCTGCTCTTCGAACAGCGAGTGCAGCACAACCGCCGAGGCGCCGGCATCCGCCATTTTTTTGATATTGTCAATTTCTTCCGACAGTGGCGACGCCGACGGCACCAGGGGGGTGCGCAGGGTCAGTCCGAGATAAGTGGTGGTGAGATTGATCATTTTTTGCTCCAGTTTTTGGGATGATTATTGGATGAATGATTATTGTCAGTGGTTAGCTTTCAGCGGTCAGCTCGTTTCAACGATGCCATCGCTTAGAGCGATGGCATCGGTACTGCGGCACGCTCTCTGGGATTTAGGTTGAATTTCGATGACCGTAAGCGTGCGGCGGCGGCAGATTCGTCCGGATCAAACACCGTCTGAGACGGTGTTTGATCAAGCAAATTTCAACACTTGCTAATGCGACGCGACAAGTTGGTTGATAGAGCGCCGATAGTTAATCTTCTATTATTCTTCCCTCTCGATCAATATAAATCGTTTCTCCCTGTAACATCACCGGCGCCTTTCTACCTCGAAAAGAGTGCGCATCTTCAAATTGTGGTTCAATCACAACCTCCCCGGTTTTGTTGATGTAGCCCCACTTGTCGCCTTTCCGGAACATCGCCATACCTTCGGAAAAATCGCGGGCGTCTTCAAATTGAGCGGCAATCACAAACTCTCCGCTTTTGTCGATGTAGCCGTATCTGCCATTGAGTCGAACCAGGGCCAAGCCCTCATCAAAACTGCGGGCATATTCAAACTGAATTTTGATGATGATGTTGCCTTCTTCGTCGATATAACCGCTTCTCTTCCCAAGTCGAACGGGCGCCAGTCCATTTGAGAAGCTCCCGACCTGATCGTAAACCGCCGGAATAACCACCTTTCCCTGTGTATCGATAAAGCCCGACTGGCTTTTTCGGAAAAACAGGAAAACGGTTTTGAGAATTTGAAAAGAGGCCAGACCGTCGCGAAAATCGCCAACTTCTCGGAAGCCGGGTTGGATGACGAACGTGCCGGTGGTATCGATGAATCCCCACAAAAGGTCGCGGAAAACGGCTTTGTATTTTGCTACTCTGACTCTTGCTAAGCCTTCGGAGAAGTCGCCAGCCTCATCATAGATTGGCGCGATATATACCTGACCTTTGGAGTCTATAAAACCATACCTGGTGAAATTTTCAAAGCGCTTTCCAAAGACAGCTCGACCATGCGAGAATTCGCCGGCGTAATCAAATTGCGGTTCGATGACAACCTTGCCCGTGCTATCGGCATAGCCATACTTTTCGTCGCTCTTGATGACAACGAACGAATCTTGCGCATGGACGAAAGCGACCGTTAGCACAAAACTCAACAGAAGGATTGATCTGAATGAAGGCATTATCTTTCTCTTGGAATAGCCGTCAGCGGTCAGCCTTCAGCTTATACGACGAATTCGGCTCACGGCTTGCTGGATTCGTCCGGATCAAACACCGTCTGAGACGGTGTTTGATCATGCAATTCTCAACACTTGCTAATGCCAGCGCTGTCGCTCCCGCATGTTTCGGTCCGGAGCCCATTGGCCGCCACAGATGGATGACCGTTAGATCGAGTGAACAGAATCGAGTACGGCTTCAGGGTGTCTGGCAGCTACTCGCAACAGGACTTTTGCGGGACCATCGGGTTGGCGTCTTCCCTGTTCCCAGTTTCTCAAAGTCGCGACACTGATGCCGAGCAGTTTGGCAAATTTATCCTGCGACAAGCCATATTTCTTTCGGATGGCCACAACATCGATTGGCTCAAGGTGGAATTCTCGGCTGGGTTTCATCTCGCCGCGCCGAATCGCGCCGCCCTGTTTGCCGCTCTCTAAAAGTTCATTGAACAACTCTTTCTTCATTTGAATTCGCTCTCCACGAAAAGCTGTCAGCAAGTTACGCCCGGTGAATTTAATCTGCAATGTCGAGTTGCTGGTTGAGCGCTGACTGCCACGCTTGTTGGGCTAACGTCGCCGGATCAAACACCGTCTAAAACGGTGCTTCATCAAGCAATTTCCAACACTTGCTAATGCGGCACGGCAAGCAAGCTGATGGCTGGGCGCTGCCTGCCTGCCGCAGGCAGGACGGCTGACAGCTTAAACTGCACAAAAACTACTTTGATTTTCATGACAAAATTGCCTACCTTTAGTCCGCCAAATTATGGAGGCAGATCATGGAACGGCTTGAAGTACATGAAATCAAAAAGAAATATCCTGACGAATGGGTGCTGATAATCGAGCCTGAGACTGATGAGCTACTTCATATTCGCAGCGGAATCGTGGCTCTGCACAGCCCGAAGCGTCGCGACATCTACGCAAAACTTCAAAAATACCCTGAGCGTCGCGCCATCTATTACACCGGTGATATCAGCAAGCACAAACTATACGCGTTATGAGAACCTCGGCCAAGTTTGATTCCTCTGAAACTATCATCTATGTTGGCGCGGAAATTCATGGACCTCAAGGATCGATCATTGCGTCTTTGGCGCTTGACACGGGCGCTTCCAACACGATTGTCAGCTGCGACATTATCCGCGCCGTGGGATATGATCCCGCGAGCGGTACGGAAGTTCGTATCGTAACGGGCAGCGCAACCCCCACAGCCCGTGAATTAGTGATCGAGAGGCTCGACTCCATTGGTCAATCCGTGCATGAGTTGCGCGTGATTTGTCACGATCTTCCCGAGGAGAGCGGTCTTGATGGTCTTCTCGGTCTGAATTTCTTGCGTCACTTTGATACCGAAATCAACTACAGCAACGGTACCCTCGTGTTGAAGCCGCTTCATCTTTCTTAGCCGCTCTTTCAATTGTGTCTCTCACTATCGAGCTATTTAATCCCACATGCTGGCTCGTCAACCCGAGGCGTCGGGGCCAGCGGAAGCAATGAAGCAGTACTCGCCTTCCGCTTCTTTGCTGATGACCTGATACGGGATGCCATCCATTTCATAGTTCTGCGCGGGATTACCTGCCCGAGGCAGGCGGGCCTGATGAGCGCGGAGCGGAGCGGCAAATCCCACGCGAGCACGTTGTGAATTCGTCCAGACCAAACACCGTCTGAGACGGTGTTTGATCCGCAATTCTCAACACCTGTTAATGCCAGCACTGTCGCTCCCGCATGTTCTCCGCCAAAAACCCGCAGGGACAAGTTTTGGCGGGAGCCCATTGGCCGCCGCAGATGGATGGCGGCACTCAACCCCGGTGGCTCAAAGCCACCGGGGGTTAGGTACAATAACAAACCTTGCAAGGCCATCAGCGGGCAGCTTTCAGCCCGTACGGTGAGTCCGGCATGCAAGTAGGCTGATGGCTGAGCGCTGAAAGCTGATGGCTTACCACAAATTATTTGCCGAATTCATAATAGGTACGCGTAGTATTGTTTGTCACTCTCAAAGTAATGCCATTGTACTCGAATCTCGTTGAGGCAACGACTCGATCTACTAATTCCCAATCGCGAATTGAAACCCCATTCCCTTCATAAGCAGAATTTATTTTTGTGAATAGAATCTCCTCATTTTCATTAATTCCGAACACCCCGGAATACATATTAATGAAACCAGTATTTTCAGGTAACTTATTATACCATCGGATATCGAATTCTCTTTCGGAGTTTAATAATAGCTTCGGATACAGGCTAAGTGAGTCAAAGACGCTAATATTGACATCATTTGAATTCTTAAGGCTGAGAGTATCGTTCAAGAAACTCTGCTGATAAATGTCTTGGGCTAAATTTGAACCATAGACATAGATTGCATCATTCGTTGATAGGAGAAGAAGCCGTGTCCCTCTCATCGTCATTTTGGGTCTGGCGAATAGATGTTCAAAAGGGAAAAAGTTGGAAAGTGGACATCCCCTTTCAGTAACTCCTACATCTGCAATGGTAAGAGTGTCATTGACAATCGAATAATTGCCTCGCAACGAATTACAGTTATCGATTCCCCAAATTTTATTATTGTTGAGCAATACAATTCTGAAGGGTTCGTAATCACTCAAATCAAACTTTTGTGAGGACGTTTCAGCTGAAATAAGATTCCACTGAATATTTTTGACTTTGGAAATATCTATGGGTGATAAAACTTCTGGCTCCGTGCTATTTGAGCAGGAGTTAATAAATAAGCTTAAAACAAGAACAACAAAAGCTATTTTAAAAAAATTCGGAAGCATCAAAATCTACCTTTCATTTCATTGTTCCGCGTTTCGGATTGGCCCGGATCAAACACCGTCTCAGACGGTGTTTGAACAAGCAATTCTCACGTCTGCTAATGCCAACGTTATCGCTCCCGCGTGTTCCCCGCCAAAAACATGCTGGGACGAGTTTTGGCGGAAGCTCATTGGTCGCAGCAGAAACCTTGCGAAGGTTCAAAACCTTCGCAAGGATGACTGGCTCGCGGGGGATTTAACCCGGCGTGCTCGGCCCGCCAAAAAATCCCCAGCGGAAGCCATGAATCAGGAATTGCATTCCCTTGTTTGCCGACGAACTGTTAAGGCATACAATCCCCATTTCATTGTTGCGCGCGGGATACTTGATAAACGCGGCACGGAGCCGAAGGTCAGGGTGCGCATACTCATCTGATCAAAGTCATCTTTCTTGCATGTGAGAAGCTGCCTGCACGAATCTGATAAACATAGACGCCCGATGGCACTTCGTGCCCAAGGTTGTCGCGGCCATTCCAGCGGACTTTATAATCTCCGGGATCATGGAGGCCGTCAGCGAGTGTGCGTATTTGCTGTCCTCGGGCATTGTATATTTTCAACGTGGCGGTTAACCTTTTTGAAACTCGATAATCAATGGTGGTTGATGGATTAAACGGATTGGGATAATTGTCGCTCAGAAAAAAATCGGCGGGTTGCCCGTGCGAATCCCCTTCGCTTACAGAAGTCACACCATCGAGTTTGATAAGCTCAATGCCATGGCCCGTGCCAAGATTGCGCGAATATTTTTTGTCATTGGCATTGTTCCAGTGCTCGTGTACGCCGAGACTGGCGAGAAGCGTCCCGTCGGT
>DASWHH010000665.1:0-3333 GCA_036398295.1 bacterium | reverse complement strand
CATCAAGCTTTGCGACCTTAGCCAGGCCCCGCTACGCGCCTGCTTCGACAGCGACGAAAAGTCCTTTTTCTACAATTTTGGAATTCGAGCCAACCCGCTGGAATCTCTCGTCAACAAATACACCGTGATGGTGAAATACATCACCGTGATCGCAGATTCATACAATCAAACACAATCCGTTGCCGGCGCTCATACGTGATACTGTTGACCGCGGCTGCTCACAGGTATCTAAAAATCGTGAAGAGAATCTTATACCCCGCCCTAACCGTCCCCGAAATCGTGCCTGTGACTTTTGACACCCCAATCCGTTTGCGGTAGCTCACGGGTACTTCGGCAATTCGTAACCCCGCTCTGGCCGCCTTCACCTGCATTTCAACCGTCCATCCGAAATCGCGATCTTGCATATTGAGAGCCAGCAGTTTTTTCCATTTGATGGCGCGAAAAGGCCCGAGATCGGTGTAGCGCTGGCCAAAAAAAACACGAATTAACGAAACCGCCAGCCGGTTTCCCCAGCGCGCCTGCGGCAGCAACGCCCCCGGCTCGGCCTTACCGAGCAGGCGCGAGCCAATGACAAAATCGTAGCCCTCTGCTATCTTTTGCAGCAGATGTGGTATTTCTTCGGGGTGATCGCTGTAGTCCGCATCCAGAAAAACTACCACCTCGGGCTGCAATTTTTTAGCGTGCTCGATTCCGGCGAGACAGGCACTGCCATAGCCCTTGCGGGCCTCGTGAATCACTGCGCCGCCCATACCCTTGGCGACGTCAGCGGTGCGATCCATGGAACCGTTGTCCACGACGATCACCTTCTCGACACAATCCTTTGGAATGTCCCGCAAAACCAACCCAATGGATTTCTCTTCGTTGAAAGCGGGAATGATGGCGATCACTTTCATATTCAGCTTTTCGCCATTAAAGTACGACTGCCGTTAACGCCCTCATTGAACAACAGATCGACAATCGACAGGCCGGGGACGAAATCGCCAAACTGCTGGTAGTAACGAATATCTGGGGGAGGAAGCAGATCGAGGCGCAGTCCACGCTCAACAAATTCATCTGTAGTCAGGTATGACGCAAATCGGCTATCGGCCAGATAAGTATCACAGCCGGTGGCACTCGCAATTTTGTAAATCCAATCCTTACCTTCGGCTTTGATGTGAAGATCGGAACTCAATAGTATGCGCGCATGAATTTGCAGGCGATCAATAACGTAACTAATTAGGGCGACGTTCACTTCCAGCAATTTTTGCCTGATGGAGCCGGAGAGATAAAATTTTTCAAAGAAATCGGCGTGGTCCTCAAAATAGCCCGCGTAGGTATAGTTCGTCACCAGCGTCCTCCAGTGCTTCACCCGCCAAGTTTGCCAAACGTCGAACTCAACGTCAGCAATCCGTTGCCCGGACCGACCTCTGGACCGGACCGGCATGGTCAACCAACCTGCGCCCTGCGCGGTTTTGATTCTTGCGCGATTGATGAACGCATTCGTTGAGTATTGAACATCATCGGCAAGGACAAACACATCGGCGCGCGACATTTTGTTGAAGAAGTCGACGGCAGGCAAATAACAAGGTTGGTTGGCCGCTAAGATCATCGATCTAATCAAATGAAATGGCAGTGTGATTCTGTAGATACTTTTCAATCATGCCCGTAGCGTCATCGTTCGCTGCCCGTTTTAGAGTTCCGATTTCATCGACATCGTACCAGGTAGGAAGTAAGGCGCAGCTGAGTCGCAGCCGCTTGGCCCGCTCCCTCGTTGCCGGCAATACCGAGGCGGAGCTCCATTCGATATCTTTAAAAAGCTGCGGGTGCGATGTCTGCAATCCAATCAAATAATATCCGCCATCCTCAGCGGGGCCCAGTGCGATGTCGTGATTTTCCAAGACCTCGAAGGCGGAGGTCAGATGCTGAGTCGGCAGCGTTGGACTATCGCTGCCAATGATGACCACCTTTTGCATCCCCTGTGAAAAAGCCAGTTGAAATGCGTTGTCCATCCGCATACCTAAGTCATCGCCCTGCTGCAAAAAACCGGTCCACTCGCCGGCAAACATTTTTCTAAAATCGTCTTGACGTTCTTTGGGATCACAGGCGAGGAAAATTCGCTCAACCCCACTGCGTCGGGCGACTGCCAAAGTTTGCTCGATAAATAGTCGGTATAAATCTGCCGCGGGCTCGTATCCGATTTGCGCGCCGAGGCGGGTCTTGACTCTGTGCGGGGCGGGATACTTGGCAAAGATGACGATGGCGTTCATGGCGCTAAGGCTGGACAGACTCTGGGAGTGACGACCTTCAAGCTGCGCGGCAGCACAGAGATGTCCACAATCGCTTCCTCGAGCACCGCTTCCCCGTCGATGTTGATGAAATCCGCCCGTTCGCGCTCCAGTCGCGCCGCCGCCGCTTGGTGAAACTCGACTCCCGAGAAATCACCGATACGTCCGGTGAACAATTTTGGCAGCGCAGCGACGAGATCGATAACCCGGAGTCGATTAACAATGCAGATATCGAGCAAACCGTCGTTCAGAACGGCGTGCGGCGCGATCAGTGCATTGTTTCCAAACTGTTGGGCGTTGGCTACGGTTATCATGAACGGGGTAAGCTCTACTCGCCTATTAGCAAAGCTCAAATGAACCCGCGGCGGTTGATAGGTGAAGTACTCTCTCGCCCCGAGATAAAAATATGGCAGCGGGCCGCGCGCGGAATACTCATTAAACTTCTGTCCGATGAGCGCGTCGAAGCCAACTCCCATCAGCATAAAAAAATAGTGCCGGTTTGCGTTCCCGACATCGATGTCAGAGACCACGCCCGCGGCGATCAAACCTGAGGCGCTCTTCACGTCGGCTGGAATTCTCAACGTGCGCGCCAGGCCGTTTCCTGAACCCTGGGGAATGATGGCTATGGGCACGCCGGTTTTAACCAGTGCCGAACCGGCTTCGTTCACCGTACCATCACCGCCCACCACCACGACGAGATTGACATTCTCGTCAACGGCCTCCCTGGCAAAGAGCGTCGCGTCGCCCTTCTTGGTAGTGCATCGCACTGAAACCTTGCGACCATTGCTTGACAACTGGGCCAGGAGGAGCTGGATCAGCTTCTTTTTGTCTTTCTTGCCACCGGCAATAGGATTGACAATTACAGTGATATGATTAAACATGTAGGTGTCGGAGCAAAGCGGCTTGAAGATATCAATTCTTTCCGACTTTGTCAAGCGGTCTGGGATAAGCGGAGAGATCGAAGATGGTCGGGTTGATAAGATATGGGTTCATCAAGAATCAGAAACATGACTGCCTGAGAGATTTATTTTATCGATTGTTTAAAGGAGGCGATAGTTTTTGACATCAA
>DASWHH010000664.1:0-11730 GCA_036398295.1 bacterium | reverse complement strand
GACAGTTCCATCGGCATGAACGTGGCCGCCAAGGCGCTGGACGGCAACCGCCTGCAATTCGACGTCAACGCCGACGTCAACGAAACCGCGGCGATCGTGCTGGCAGCCAAACGCTCCGTCGGGGAAAGCGGGGTGCTGATTTTCGGCGGCGGCTCCCCCAAAAATTTTCTGCTGCAAACCGAGCCGCAAATTCAGGAGGTATTAGGCATCGACGAAAAAGGCCACGACTACTTCCTGCAATTCACCGATGCCCGTCCCGATACCGGCGGACTCTCCGGTGCCACACCCTCGGAAGCGGTGAGCTGGGGAAAAGTCGATCCCGAACGTTTGCCCGATACCATCACCTGCTACTGCGACTCCACCATCGTGCTGCCGATTCTGACAGCCTATGCGTTGGCAAAACACCCGCCGCGCCAGCTCAAAAAACTATATTTCAAACGGTCGGAGATGATGGAGAGGCTGAAAACGGAGTATAAGAAGGGTGGGTGAAAATAATTGCATCATTTGAGATTTGTGCTATATTCTTCGTTACATGTGAATTAGGAGAGTAATAGTTATGTCGATCCTTAGCAACATCATAAAAAGAAAGACGAAACTAATAGCATTTGGTTGGTATGGCGGGAAATATAGTCATCTGGACTGGTTACTCCCTCTGCTACCACATGCTCAACACTACTGTGAACCGTTTGGCGGCTCTGCCGCTGTCTTGCTTAACAGAGAAACCTCAAACGTTGAAACTTACAATGACATGGACGGAGAAGTCGTAAACTTCTTCAAGGTTTTAAGAGATCAAAAAGAGGAGTTGCTTTACGCAATCGGGATGACACCGTTTTCACGCGCAGAATTCCAAGAGGCAATTCAGTCAAATGGAAATGGTGATGATCTTTCCGATCTAGAAAGAGCAAGAAGATTCTTCATAAGGGCGAGACAAGTTAGAACAGGTTTAGCTCAAACTGCGTCGAATGGCAGGTGGGCAAATTGTTTGTCGACAAGTCGCGCAGGAATGGCGGGAGCTGTTTCGCGGTGGCTAGGCAGTGTTGAGGGTCTAGAGTACATTGCTTCAAGACTATTGAGAGTGCAAATTGAACATGATGATGCACTTAATGTAATAATGAGATATGACAGTCCAGAGACACTATTTTACTGTGATCCTCCTTATCCGCATGGATCTCGAGGAGACAAGAATGCCTACAAATATGAGATGAGTGACCTGATGCATATAAAGCTTGCGGAAACACTCAAGAATGTCAAAGGGAAAGTCGCTATTTCTGGCTACCGATGTGAATTAATGGATGAATCATACAACAGTTGGAACATACATGTCGCAAAGACCAAAAAGGCGCTATCCATAAAAGCTGATAGAACAGAGATTCTGTGGACGAACTACTGAACGACATGGCTGATGAATTATCATTTTCGGAAAAATGCCAAAAGTATTTGCAAGTACAATGGAACTACGTTCTCAGTCTTATTGAGCATAAATCGAGCGAGGAACCTCTAAAAAAGAGACATGACATTCTCAAGGAAAATATTAGGAGTTGCTTAACCAGTAACACAAAATCCTATCGATACGTCCTCCCGACCCAACTATTAAGCAAGTTGGTCGACCACTCCCTCGACTGTCGATCTTTACAGGCCGCGTTTCAAAGTAAAGGCTCATTTGACGCACGAACAGTTGCACACAAGGTCCTTGTCCCATTCGATAAAGAAAATCATAACGTTTTAGGTGGCTCCAATGAGCCGTATGTAAACAATCCCCTGCGATGTACATCTGTATCGAAAACCAATAGAGCAAGACAGAAAAACAAACAGGATTGGGATAAACTAATCTATGTTCTCGAGACAGTCCAGAATAAAAACGAGATAGACTTTACGAAAAAGGTCTTTGATCACGTTCTTTTGGAAATAAGTAGACTCTTAACAACGTGGTTGTGGCATATCCAACACCAAGTCGAATCAGTATCGAAAAAACGCTTCATCTGATAGAAAAGTTCATGGCAGAGCGGTCAGGTGGTGATAGATTGGAGGCAGTTGCTACTTCATTGTTAAGAACTATCTCAGACAGATTTAATCTTTTCGACAAAATAAAGAGAGAAAAGGTCAATGCCCCAGATGTAACCACTGGCATGGCTGCGGACATTGAATGTTGGTTGAAAAACGAAATAGTCCTACTAGTTGAAGTTAAGGATAGGAATCTAAACTTAATTCAATTAGATTCAAAGGTTGATGTGGCAAGGGCAAATCGCATAAAAGAGATTTTGTTTATAGCTCAGCAGGGCATCGAACCGAAAAATTACGACGCGATTAACAAGAAAGTGACTCAGGAGTTTGCCAGTGGTCAAAACATCTACATCTCAAATCTTGTTGAGTTTGCTAAAGGAATCCTAATATTGTTGGGAGAACAGGGACGAGTCGATTTTATTAGCAGAATTGGACCCGAGCTTGATGCTTCGAAATCCTCGATTAAAAACAGAAAAGGGTGGGCGACTTTACTAAAGGAAATCTAATAGGTCCTTGAAAATGGATTTTCCGACACCATCACCTGCTACTACGATTCCACAATCGCCATACCGCTCTTGACGGCGTATACGTTGGCAAAACACCAACCGCGCCAGCTCAAAAAAAAACTGTATTTCAAACGGGCCGGAGCTGATGGAGCGGCCAAAACAGAGTTCAACAAGCGAACAAAAATAACTTGTGTCAGTTGAGGCTTGTGCGAGAGTTCCGAGCGACAATTGCATACGCTCTTCCACATTCAACTCAGGTAAGGCTGCAAATCTACAACATCGTCGGGCAACTTATCCGAACTTTGGTCAAGGAGAATCAGGAAGCGGGATTCAAAAGGTGAGATGGGATGCAAAAAATAACAACGGTGAGCCGGTACCTTCGGGAATTTATTTGTATCACATCGGAGCCGGAAGCTATGCGGCGGCGCGGAAACTGGTACTGCTGCGCTGAATAGGAAACCCTTACTTGAAACGACAGGGGAGAGCGCCGAAACTGCAATTTTTACTTCGACTGTATCAAGAACGCGCCGCCGGCATGATCGGCGCCGAAGCGCATGGTGGCTTCACTGGAAGAGATATAGCGAATCTCCGCAATGCTGAAAGCGGAGATTTCGGTAAGACTTTCCAACTCGCCGTAGCGCACGCCATCAAGATAAACGATCGCGGTTTGCCTGCCTTGTGAGATGCTAACGTTGGTACGCTGCCCATGCTGGCGCTGCAGCAAATGCGGACGCAGCAGTTGGATGGCTTCATGCGCGCTGGTAGCGCCGGTAGAATTGATTTCCTCAGCGGTAATGACAGTGGAAGAACGCGCCACCAATTTTTGGCCGGTGGTATGACACGCCACCGTCAACAACAACCCGAGTATCGCCGTGAGACTGTATCGCATGATTAGATTATTTTGTGGTGACCACAAAAGCGCCGCCGGCATGATTGGTGCCGAAACGCAGCGTCGCCTCGCTGGCGTTCAGGTAACGAATCTCTGCGATGCTGAACGCGGAGATACCTTGCAGGGATTCGATGTCGCCGTACTGGACTCCGTCTAAGTAAACTTTCGCCGTCATGGGAACGTTGCCGGTCACGTTGGATTCATAGCGCGTGCTTTGCCGGTGTAACAGATGTGGCCGCAGCATCTGCACCGCTTCATAAGCATTGGATGCCGAAACCGTGGCAATGTCATCCGCGGTGATGACATTAGATGATTGCCGTGTAACCTTGCCGTTCTTCGAACCGGCGCAACCAAATGCCAGCAGCAAAGCAAATAAGATAACAGCTACTCCCTCGTGCTTTTTCATTTGAGACTCCGCGTGGTTGGGGTGAGATGCGTCAGGCTGTGACACGGCGATTGTGAACTGATCTAAAGAATTCTAAAATAAAAGTCAAGTACAATCTCGGTAGCGTGTCCGGCAGAAAATAAAAGGGCGACCTCATATTTATGTCAAAGGAAGAGGAGGTTGAAAAGGTCGCCCATGGGTTTGGTATTTCAATTACAGACTGCGGACAGATTTTATTCCCAGGCAGTTGACTGCGGCTAAAAATCATGTGGTTGCACCATATGTCCAATCATAATCCCGAAACTCCCGGCTTCACCTTGCGAGCGGCCTTGATTGCCATTGCGCTCTCGCTGTTTTTGCTCACCAGTTCCTCATACGTCGCTATCAGGATTGGCGCACAACCCTGGCCAATCATCTTTTCTGTCATCATCTCGGGCGCGATTTTGAAACTATTGAACGGCGCCCGCAAAGTGAGTGTTCACGAAGCGAACGTAGCCCAGGCCGGCGGCAGCATCGGTGGACTGGTGGCGGCGGGCGTGGTGTTCACCCTGCCCGGGATTCTTTATTTGAACAACAGTAAACACCTGGACATTGCCTGGCCCAACCCCTGGGTGCTGGCTTTGCTGACGGCTCTTGCGGGCGTGCTGGGCGTCCTGCTGTCCGTGCCGTTGAAATACACTTTTGTTGATGAAGAAAAACTCCCCTACCCTTCCGGCACGGCCGGCGCCGAACTTTTGAAATTGGGCCAGACCGGCGGCCGGCAGTTGTTCTTTGTCATCACAATGGGCGCCGCAGCGGGCGTATTCACGCTGATTCGCGATCTGCTTTTCCCCGCCGGTTTTTCGTTCGCAACGCTCACCTCCCTGGGCATATTGTTGACCATCCTGCCGTTGCCGCTGGCCATTGGCGGTGGCTACATTCTTGGCGGTCGCGCCGGGTTTTCCTGGTTCCTGGGCGCCATCGTCGGCTGGGTGATTCTCGTCCCGTTGCTTCACCAAAATGCCTTCAGCACAGAATCAGCCCGCGGGTGGGTACAAAATTTGGGAATGGGAATGGTACTGGGGTCGGGAATTGGATTTTTTGTCAGCTACATTCTGCCGCGTTTCAAGCAGACTTTTCTACCCCTGTTGCAAACACGCGAACGCTACCTGCGCTTCTTCCCCGGGTTGGCTCTGTTGGGAATTGGCGCGCTATGGTTGGCCGGCGTACCGCTGTTTGCCGCGCTGCTGTCGGTGCTGGGAGTGTGGATGATGGTGGCGGTGGCGGCGCGTATGACCGGCGAAACCAACATCGATCCGCTGGAGCAGTTTGGAATTTTTACCGGGCTGGTGATTGCGCTGGTGTACAAACTGGCCGACCTCCAGTTGAGCGTGTCGGCGTCGTTTATGATCGTGACGTTTGTGAGCGTGGCCTGCGCCATCGCCGGCGACGCCGGACATGACTACAAGTCCTCGGTGATTGTCGGCACCCGATTTTTCGACATCGTGAAAGTGGATATCATCACCGTGATCGCCTCAGGGTTAGCCGCGCCCTTCGTGCTCGAAACCATCCGCCGCGGCTTTGCCGATGCGCTGTTCACCCCGGCCATGCCAGCCCCACAGGCGCAGATGGTAGCGGGCAGCATTTTCGGATTCGAGTTTCCGTGGGTGTTTACCGCGGGGTTTGCGCTGGCATTCATGTGGGAAGTCTCCCAGCGAATTGTGCCGCCGAAATTCAAAGACAAAATTCTGCTGATGCCGCTGGGTATCGGATTGTTTTTGGGATTGGGATTGGCGATCCCGCTGGCGTTGGGCGCGCTGATTCGCGGCTACGTTGATCGCAGGGCCAGCCACCTTTACACGGCGGGATTGCTGATTGCAGCGGCGGTGATGGGCGGCGAGGGTCTGGCGGGATTCAGCGCGGGCGCGCTGGCGGCGGCCGGGGTGCCGTTCGAGACGGGGGCGCATGTTTTGCTGGCGATTTTTGTGATTGTCCTGTTCTTGGCATTGTGGGTGACCCTCAGGTATAAAGGTCCTGAAACCAGGGAAATTTGAGTTGTTTTTTGGGTGGGCGGTGGCTAAATTTAATCTTCTTGATCGTTATTGCCGAAGGCCAATTTGACATTGACTTCGAACCATCTCAACGCCTAAGTCTGTTTTGGGTTGACTATCTTTACGTACTTTCCTGTATCAAAGGGAAGAAAGCCAAGGAGGCGGCTGAATGCCTGGAATCTATGGCTTTTTACTTAGAAATTCCAAGATCATGAAGGAAATAAAACGGCTTATTTTCTTCTTTCATCTATCGGACACATCACATTGGTTGGTTTACTACATCTTAAGAAAGGAAATATAGAGACATCTAAAGAGGAATATTCACGATTGAAAGCTCTTATGTTGTCGAAGTACCTTCCAAAACTCAACGAGGATGAGGATGTTCTCTCTTTGATGGTAAGTGGGGAAGCATTCTCTGAAGGACTATTTAGTTAAGAAGTATTTTGAGGATAACGAAAGCCTAAGATCTAAATTACATGAAATTGAACCTATAGAAATGATATCGCCCATTCCCGGTTACTAACTCAAAAGGAATTTGAAGATTTGACGAATCAAATCACAAAACTGGAAAATCGCTTGGTAGCAATTGAAAAATGTTTAGGATTAGATGAGTGAAAATTTTGAAAATGAATTGCCAAAACCATGTAAAAACCTTATATTCACCACCGGAAAAGTGAAAAAGAAAAGAGGCGTAACATGCAAATAAAACTCTCAGAAAAGGCGGCAGAGGTTGTAAAACAACACGTGGCGTCCGGTAACTACACAGATCCCGATGCCTTCATCTCCGATATGGTTCTCAAATACGAAACTTATTATCAAAAAAAGCTCGAAGCGCTCAATCGTGAAATCGCCACCGGGCTGGAGCAAGCAGATAGGGGAGAATGTGTCGAGCTTGATTTTGATCAACTCATGCAAGAGGTCGACGAGGAGCTGGGTTACAAAGACTCCCGGTAATGAAAAAAATTTCAATCACACCGCAAGCTCGCGCCGATTTAAGAGACATCGGCCGTTACACGGATAAAAAATGGGGGCGACAACAACGCTTCACCTACATAAGGCAGCTCACAGATAGATTCGCCTACCCTGCGGAAAACCCGCATAGGGGAAGAAAACCCGACGAACTCGTTGGTTCGCCCCTAAGTTATCATGAAGGTAGACATATCATCTTCTATCGGTTTAGAGCCGATGGTATCGAAGTTCTCAGAATCTTACATGACTCGATGGACTTTCTGAGACATTTCAAGTAGGTCCACCCCACCGCCCCGAGAAATATGCCTAAAAAATATCCCCTTAGTCCGATGGAGGATGAGACTAAGGGGATTTTAGTTGCCTAACCGCAACCAAACCACTAACCACCTCTGGTCAAAAGTTAAATCCCTGCACTTGAAACCTGGTAGCTCGACAGGCGCGACTCCAGTCGCTCAAAAACCTGATCTGCCTGGTCGATTTTGGCCTCCCGAATTTCATCATCGATTCCTTCAAACAGCTGCGGATACTGGATATAATTGACAGCCACGAAACTCTTGAATCTGATTGATGGCGTCACGCCCGCCAGGGCCAGGCGACTGAGTTCCTTCGAGACTTTGCGATAGTCCTGCTCCGGAAAGAGCGTCCTTACAGTGATGAGATGAAAAATGGTTGCCTCCACAACTCCGGCATTCTGATTTTCCAAAGAGCCCCGGTAGATGGATATTATTCTTTCTATGTCTCTAACCGGGCGTCGTTCGACGCTCTGGCTATAGGCCATGCCACAAAAGATAAGCAGCAATGAGCTGGCAACAAGTCGGATTGGAAAAGGTGTATTCATGATGTACCTCCTTTGCTTGGTCTTTTACACCAAAAGCTATACAAGAAGCTTGCCAGAGATGCCTCACTTGCTATAAGCTATTACACAAACGAAGTTTACCTGACCTCATGTTTAAGCTATTGACTGCAAACTGAGTGGTACAAATATGGAGTCTCTTTTACAGAAGACGGGTATTACTCAAGAAGAAGCATTGACTTATGGGATGAAGAACTAATGTACCCTAAGGAAAAAATGTACCACCCATTTCATTAAGACCTATGAAGGGCTGGTGTCACGTCGAAGGAACACATCTACCTTCAGCAATTTCATTTTCGAGAGCGAATCAAGCGATTGTTGAGCGCCTTGCGCGACATCCCCAGCAGTTGGGCAGCAATCGTCTGGTTGCCATCGGCGCGTCGCAGAGCCTCCTGGATCAACATCTCCTCGGCATCTTTTAAGGTTGGCAATGAAACCCCGGATAGCAGGCCTGCGCTGCTATCGCGGCCGTTCGGAGCCCGGCTCGGGAGAACCGCTGCGCCGATTTTCATCTCATCCGCAATTTGCGACTTAAAGGGTGTCATCGAGAGAATGCCGGATTTGTGCTGGCTGACCGCGTCGTAGATCATCGCCTGCAACTGGCGAAGGTTGCCGGGAAAATGGTAGGTTCTCAACAACGTGAAAATTTCCCTGGGAACCGTCGGCCTTTTTTTGCCCAGTTCTGCGGCGGCTTTTTCCAGGAAGTGTTCAATCAATAAAGGAATATCATCCAGTCGTTCTCGAAGCGCCGGAATATGAATGTGGTGTGCTTTGAGCCGATAGTATAAATCCTTCCGGAATTTTCCGTTGGCCTGTAATTCCTCCAGCGATTGATTGGTGGCGGCGACGATACGCGCGTCGCTGAATCTGGGCATATCGGAACCGAGGGGATAATAACTGCGCTCCTGCAAAAGTCGCAGTAGCTTAATTTGTGACTCGGGACTCAGGTCGCCGATTTCATCCAGAAACAGGGTGCCGGCTTCCGCGCTTTCGATCAGTCCCTTGCGGTCCCTCTCGGCGCCGGTGAACGCGCCCTTTTTGTGTCCGAACAGGGTGTCGGAAACCAGGTTGTCGTCCAGGCCGGCCGTATTCACCGCCACAAAATTCCCCGAACGATGACTGAGTCGATGGATGGACTGGGCGATCATCTCTTTTCCGACTCCGGTTTCCCCGGTAATCAAAACCGGCAACACCGTTCGCGCAATGGCTTCGATGTACTGAAAGATGGCGCGCATGGTGGGGTTTCTGGTAACGACTTCCGAGAACGCCTCGGGATCTTCTAGATTGTCAAAAAGCAGGTATTGCTTTAGCCGGGTATTCTCGGCTCTCACTTCACCGAGTTCAAGCGCTCGTTTGATGGTCGTAACCAGGCGCGCATCGTCGACGGGTTTCAGGATGTAATCCAGCGCGCCCAATTTCATGCATTCAACGGCGGTTTCGACTTTGTTCATCGCCGTGATGATGAGCAGCGGAACGTGGGGGTAAGCCGACACCAGCTCTCGTACCAGTTCCTCACCAGACAGTTCCGGCATCATCATGTCGAGCAGCACCAGCGAAAACTCCTGCTTCGCCAAAAGTGGCATCACCTTGCGGCTGTCAGCGCATTTTACAAAATTGTTGATCCCGGCGGATTTCAAGGTCAATCCAACGCTTAACAGGATTTGTTCCTCGTCGTCCACCATCAGGATTGGGTTGGAAGGATAGGGAACCATCTTTTCGTCCTTGGCAAATTGCTAAAACTTTCCTCTCAATAATGTCGAACAAGGAATAATGAATTTCGATTTTCGTGGTTCAATATTCGATATTCCGATATTCAAAATTCAAAATCAACTAGGTCGCATGGCGGGCAAGGACACAGTAAAGGTAGTGCCTTTGCCCACCTCCGACGAGTAGATCAAACGCCCGCCGTGATTTTGGATGATCTGATTGGTGATGGACAAACCCAGTCCCGTTCCTTCGCGATCGCGTTTTGTGGTAAAAAATGGGTCGAGGATAATTTTCATATTTTCTTCCGGTATGCCCACACCCTGGTCGGAAACAGTGATAACAACGTTATTGGCGTCAACATCAAGCCCAGTGGTGAGCTTCATGCCCTTGCCGGGATGGTCCAGCGCCTGACAGGCGTTGGTTAGAAGATTCACGACGACCTGTTCGAGCTGCTGAAAATTGCCATTGATGGTCGGAAGGTGAGTTCCATACGCAATTTGAAAACGCCTGGACGATTGTCTGATCAGATTATCCAACAACACCACCGCGGCTTCGACTACTGAGTTGATTTCCACCTCCTGATTCAGGTCTCCGGGATCGCGCCGGGCGAAGGCTTTGAGATTATCGATTATCTTCTTGATGCGATCAATGCCGTCGAGCGTTCCCGAAATCGACTGGCTGAAGGTTTCGCCCTCCTGGGAATAGGGCATACCGGCGATAAAAAACTCGCCGTGGGTTTCGTAATATTCCTTCAGGATCGGCGTGATGTCTTTCCATACCCGGCACCATAATTGGGCATTGAGTTGAATGAAATTGATCGGGTTGTTGATTTCGTGTGCAATGCTGGATGCCAGAATTCCCAGCGAGCTCATCTTGTCCGCTTGAATCAGTCGTTGCTGATTGACCTGGGCGTCTTTTTCGGCACGCTTCCGTTGGGTAATGTCACTGATCAGCCCGTCGTAGGACAATAGCCGGCCCGCATCATCCTTTCGTAAAGCAATCGTGTTTCTGATCCAGCGCTCGGAGCCATCCCGGTGCATGATCCGGTGCTCGATCGGTTCGGCGAATTCACCTCTCAGCGCCTGTTGCGCCTGCTTTGTGACCCTTTCGCGATCGTCGGAATTGACCATCCGAAACCACAGTTCCGAGTCTCCGTCAAAGTCCTCGGAAGTATAGCCAGTAACGGCCACGCATCCCGGCCCGTGGTAGGTGTCGACGACCCGGCCATCCTCGACAGTAACATGGTAAATGTAATCCGTCAGCAGCCGAATCAGTCTCTTGTAGCGATCTTCACTCTGCTCAGGTGTGCGTTCCACAACCCGGTGTTGGCCTTGCAGTTCTTCGATCTGCTGGCGCAGGGTCTCTATTTCATGCAGCAGGTGTTTTTTTGTAGTATTGCCTTCAATCATTTTTGTTATGCACCTATCTAAAACGCTGTGCGATTTCTGAAACGGTCAATATAATCATCTTGAAGAAACTCTCCAAAGAGAAAATCATGATGGCAAAAGACCAGAAAATCCCTTGAAAGTTTCAAAAGCCTTAGCCATTTTCATCTACCGAACATGGAAACTCTCGAAGAGCGCATCAAAAAAGTTGTACAAGAAGACGTAGCGATCGTTCCCTGCGACCCGCAATGGCCGCAGTTGTTTGAGCAGGAGAAGAACCACCTGTCGAGTTGCCTGCCCCGTGAGCTGATTCGTCGGATCGAGCACTTTGGCAGCACGGCGATCCCCAACCTGTCCGCCAAACCTATCATCGACATCCTGGTCGAAGTCACCTCACTTGAGGAAACGAAAAAGTCCATCGTCCCGATTTTGGAAGCGCAGCGGTACGACTATTTCTGGCGGCCCACGGCCGGCGATGACGTCCCGCCGTTCTACGCCTGGTTCATCAAGCGCGACGCCCACGGCATCCGCACGCATCACCTCCACATGGTGGAACGCGATTTCGAACACTGGCAGCGACTGCTGTTCCGCGATTATTTGATCGAACATCCCGAAATTGCCAAAGAGTACGAGGCGTTGAAATTAAGATTGGCGGGGGAGTTTCCCAACGACCGGGTCGCCTATACCCGCGGAAAAACCGAGTTCATCGTACGGGTGACTCAGATCGCAAAGGAGCATTATAAACGATCCTGAGCCTTAGTCTTTCACTCCCCACCTCGGACGAAATGCAATCTCCGACCGCTGAGGTAAAGCCTTGCTTAATTCCATTTAATTGCTATTTTCATCGATTGTAAATTCTCGACTAATTTTTTTCAGGGATAATTATTTAATAGCTGGAATTGCAAAGCAACCGAGGGAGGAGCTTGGAACGACTGTTCTTTATGGTTGGCGCTTTGTCAGGATTTCTCGCCGTGGCCCTGGGGGCATTCGGCGCCCACGCACTCA
>DASWHH010000663.1:0-4730 GCA_036398295.1 bacterium | reverse complement strand
TCTTTTTCGTATCAATGCAAACATATCTTCTGAAAGAATTGTAAACAGTAACTTTGGCGAAGGCAAAGCTGCTTTTTCATTTGCGCTGGAATCCATGTCTAAAGTTAATAATAAACAATTTGCTGAGGATATCGCCCAAATTTTTGTTCTTTATTTTTCGAAGGTGGTTTCTGAGCAGCGAGTTGATGTGGTTAAAGAACTGTTTGCAATGATGGTAGAAAAGGGGTTGATAGCAGAACAAGTATTTATTGACCCATTCCGCATAGCCCTCACTTACTGGGAAAAAGGCAAAGACGCCGAAGTCTTGGACCGCCTCAATCCGGAAGTGCGGGAGATTGTGGAGCAAATCATCCGCAATGCTGAAAGCCCGTCCGAAGCTGACCGCTGATAGCTACCGACACAGCGCATCTCTTAAGCCGTTTGACATTCTGATTTGGTTATTCAAAATGGATAATCAGATTTTCCCTTCATAAAGATCTGCAATCGGAAAACACAAATCATAGTCGTTCCAGATCAAATCGCCATATTTAATTTTGAATTCTTTGAACCGATCGAGATCGAGGTATTTCCGAATTTCGGGATGGTACGATTGGCGCAGAAAGGGTTCAACATCTATGACTCGTTCGTGGCAATCGCTAAACTTCAGGCGTAGCTTATAGCCAGCGGCGTGTTCGGCATCCGTAATTTCAATGACTGAATTGTTATCATGTATCATTCTAATATCCAGGCCTTTGGACTTTCATTGTGTTAGTCATAAAGGAAGGTAATGAATGTGGTTGACCCAATCGTCCTCTTCGCTGCACTCAATCAATAGCAATAAATCTTCGATTACTTGCCCAATTGGAAGGGACTGACTTGCGATAAATACACCCGCTATAGGATGGCCCGATTTGACGCGGATAATCACAGCCTCGGGGATTGTTTCAGCGTCGTGAGTCAACAATTTGCGATTGTTGCGAGAGGCCCACTCCAATATAACTGAATCGTCTGCGCCAGATAACCCGATATCTTGAACTCGCAGAATGTCTGCGTCAGGGTTTCTTAATACCAAACCCCGAATAATGTTGTTATTAAAATTCTCATCCGCTAGGAGTTGAATCATGATTTATGAGTCTTGGCTGCACGACGTTTCAACAACCGTTCTCGAATGCCTTTCGAGTCAAATTGGGATTCAACTTTCTTACGGATTTTGGCTACGTTTTTTTGGCGTTCTTCCAGATACTCATCCACTTCTGTTTGATTGCTCAAATAGTAGCTGATGACCGCATATACATCGGCGAGTTTTAGCGAGGGGTACTGATAGACAATCTCTTCGCAGGTCGAGCCGTTATTAAAAGCGGTTACTACCGTTTCCAACGTGACACGGGTGCCCCCAACCCGCACGAGACCATGAGCATCTTTCGCGATTGGAAGAGCAGGCGGTTTAATCGAGAGTTCCATAGTTCTTTTCCGAATATTTGACTTATTGTTGTGATAAAATAACTATATGATGCCTTATTTGCAAAAGAAATGTGCCACAGCACCCATCTAAAGCTGACCGCTCATTTCCGCAACGCATCCCGCAACCCCGACGTCCGTTTGATCCGCCGCGACACTGCCAACCGAAACACCTCTTCGTTTCCCCAGATTTCCACTTTTTTCGCGGCGCGGGTGATGCCGGTGTAAATCAGCTCGCGGGTGAGAATGGGCGAGTCCTGCTCGGGCAGCAAAAGCAGCACGTTGCTGAATTCCGAGCCCTGGCTTTTGTGAACGGTCATGGCATAAGCCAGTTCATGATCGGGGAGTCGGAAGGGGCGAATCTTGCGATACTCGCCGGCGGGATTCGGGAAAAAGGCCCGCAGCTCACCGCCGGATTCCGGGTCGGGGAGGATGATGCCGACGTCGCCGTTGAACAGCTCGATGGTGTAATCGTTGCGGGTGATCAGCAGCGGCTGGCCGACATACCACGCTTCGTGCCTGCTCACGTTGCCCTTGCGGCGAACAAACTGGTCCACCAGCCCGTTGATTTCGTGGACGCCCTGCGGTCCGTGCCGCAACGCGCACAGAATACGGAACTGGTCGAATTGCTGGAAGACCTCGGCGGGTTGCATGATCGACGCTTGGCCGAAAAGGCCCGGACCCGATCCCTTCATGGTTCGACGGAGTTTATCCTGAGCGATGTCGAAGGGCTCACCATGAAGAGAAGTAGCTTCATCCTGAACGAAGTCGAAGGATGATTTACTTGCGGGTATTGACTTTTCGGCCAAGTTTTTTGTGGGGTAGTCAGAAATCCATTTCACGATGGTTCTTCTCAATTCGGCCATGTTAAGCGAATGCCACCGCAGGTCCGGATGTCCACCGTCTTTCAGAATTTCCATGGTGCGGTCGGCTTCGCCGGCGTTCACGGCCTGGCTCAGTTCCAAAATGCCCTTGCCTGCAAAACGATAGTTCTTCTGCAACTGCACGACGCAATCACCGATGAGCGTTCCGTCAGCAGAGGGTGACTTCTCTCCGCTTTCAAACCCGGTGATGGCTTGGATTCTGGCCCCCATCTTATCTGAGAAAACGTTACCCCCGGCTTCGCAAATGTCGGCCAGCGCCGAACCGGCCTCCACCGATGCGAGTTGGGAGTGGTCGCCGAGTAGAATCAGCCGCGTTCGTTCAGGCAGGGCCTGCATGAGCTTCGCCATCAGCGGCTGCGCCACCATCGACGCCTCGTCCACCACCACGACATCCACGTTGAGGGGATTGCCGGCATCGTGCCGGAAATAGGGCGAATGGCGTTTGTAGCCCAGTAGCCGGTGCAGGGTCGAGGCCTCTTCCGGAATCAGACGTTGGATCGCTTCCGAAAACTTTCCCTCCTGCTTCAATTTCTTGATGGACTCCTGCAATCGCACCGCCGCTTTACCCGTGGGTGCTGCCAGTTTGATCACCGGTGCGGTTCCTTCGGCTTGCTCGATCAGCATGGCGAGAATGATGCCGATGGTGCGGGTCTTGCCGGTTCCTGGTCCGCCGGAGATGACGCCAAAGCGTTTGCTGAGCGCCACTACTGCGGCGACCTGCTGCCAGTCGACTTCGCCTTTTGGTGGATCAAAATAGTGAGTCAGGGCTGCCGACGTTTTTGGGGCGTCAATTTCATCGAGGGTCTGCGCTCGCTCAAGAATGGCGTTGGCGAGCCGCTGCTCGTACTGCCAATAGCGATACAAATAAAGTCGGTTATTGCCATCAAGGATCAACGGATGCAATTCGCCCGGCCGGCCAACGGCTTTCGCCCGGCGCAGCGCGTTGATAATAGTCTCCGGTTGTGGGAACGGGATGGCAATTTCCTCCTCAAAAATCTCAAAGGAGAAATTTGGGTCGCGGAGACGGGAGAGGTCAACGCAAATATGCTTCTGCCGTGTCTGCTGGCTGGCCAGTGCGGCCGCAAACCAGAGTTCCGCCGAATCGCCGCCACCTGATTCGCGCATCAGGTCAGCGAAACGACGATCGAGTTCGGTGAAGGCTTCGCTTTGTTTTATGAAGTTGTTGAGTTCTTCGAAGCTCATGTTTCCATAAGTTTTTAACGCAGGTCGACCAGACTGGTCGACCTACGTGGCGAAAGTCAGAAGAGCGCTCAATCTTTCAATAAACGCCGGGGCAGGCCGATCAAAATAGATACCGGTGTTTGCGTTAGGAGACAATCCCCGGAGAAAAATGTAGTAGACGCCGCCAAAGTGATCTTCATAACGATAGCCCGGATAGCGCAGCCGCAGGAAACGATCGAGCGCGACGGTGTAAAGATCGTACTGCAAGAAGTAGAGGCTGTCGGCCATGGCGGCCACCAGGGCGGCGGACTGATAGCTGGCCGCTGCATCGCCGAGGTAATTGCTTTTCCAATCGACGATGTAAAACCGGTTGTCGTGTTCAAAAACCATGTCGATGAATCCCTTCATGAAGCCGGTGAGCCGGGCAAAGCTCACTTCGGCAAGTCGGGCGGTGAAGCTGCCGCGGTAGCTCATATCGAATTCATCATAGATTTTGCGCAACTGGCCAGCGTTCAGACTCTGCACCGGGAAGTAGAATTCCAGCTCGTTGAGCCGTTTGGATTTCGGCACCTGCGACAGAGTGAATCTTGAAGTTCCCCCCTTTGCAAGTGGGTCAGGGGTGATGCCCTGGTCAGGGCGGATCTCTTCGCCCAACGGAATTTGTCGAACCGTATCCAACAGGTTTTTCACAGCGGGCAGCCACAGGGCTTCAAATCCGTAACGCTGCATTTTTGACTGAACCAATTCCTGCAAAACCTGCTGATTGGTTTCGGTGAAATCCATTTCTTCAAGAATGCTGTGGATGAACGTACCCGTACGCGTGCCACGCGGAAAAGCTGAAAAACTATTCTCCGCCGGTTCGACCACCGCCGCGGCTTCGGGTGACGGCTCGTCGACTTCATCATAGTCAGGTAGCTCCGCGCCGTGCGCCAAACCGGCAATCAGTGAGGAGTAACTGGCGATGCGAAAGCTGGTGTCGATAGCTACCGAAAATGAGCGGCAGGTTAAGCTCGCGGTATCCACAAGCTCCGGCTGGACGCGTGAACCCGGGCCGCTTGGCAAATCGGTGATGGCGATGGTTCCCGCGGATGCAGCGGCCAATTCCGCCATCGCCCGCCGGATTTTCTGATCGGAAATTCCGTGATAATGGGTCTCGGTGGGTGGCACGGGATTGCAGCGCTGGTCGCATTTCGGGGTGTGCAGCAAATATGCTGGCGCCGATCGTTT
>DASWHH010000662.1:0-4117 GCA_036398295.1 bacterium | reverse complement strand
ATAAAAAAGGGGGGGATTCCGGTTAGCGCTGCCATATCCCCCTTTGGTTTTCCCTGAGCCACCGCGCCCTTCAGCTTCAATATGTTTACAAAGTGACGGCTTAGCATGGCGAGAATACCGGTCGGCGATTCTCCCGTCTGCAACATCACATTCAAAATGGTGAGCGCCTGGCCTAAATCTTTGTATCCGATTGCATCCGTCATATCAAACACGCTCAGATCTTTCGAAAAATTTGCAAACGCCCGAACGTGGTCGGCAGAGATCTTGTTGTCGGACAAATTGACGAGGATCTTTTCTAACTCATTGACAATGGCGCGCAGGTTATTGCCGACCAGAGAAGCGGTGAGCGCCGCCGCTTCCGGTTCAATGGCATAGCCTCTCTCCTGAAGATAATCGCGAATCCATTGCGGTACCTGGCGCTCGTACAACGGCTTGCATTCGACAAAACAGGAATTCGATTTGATCCTGTCGACAACTTTGCTCCGGCCATCCGCTTTGGCGCTCGTGAGCACAATCTTGGTGGTAGCCGCGGGTTTTTCAAGGTATTTACACACGACATCTAACCCGGTTGGCGAAAGCTTGAGCACGTCTTTGACGACAACCATCCGGAATTGGCACATCATGGGGTAAGAGCAGGCAACATCTACGACCTTTCCACCATCGGCATCGTTTCCCCAAAACATATCAAAGTTGAAATCGCGGGTCGCCGGTTCAACGATTTTGGCAATGAGCCGGTCGAGAGCATCTTCAATGAGGAAGTCCTCCGCGCCGCACAAAAAATAGGAGTGCTGTAGTTCTTTTTTGTTAAGATGCGTGACAAATTCCTGATAGTTCATTTCGCACTTTTCTTGGATTCTTTTCGAAAGGCAAACCTAAGCATGAAAATAAATCCCCCCCAGATCAGGGTTAAAACAGCAATCATGGTTATGGCAGCTGCCGGTGACATCTTTCCTACTCCACTGCAAATAGTTGGTTACTTCATCAGGGTTTTTTTGTAAAGCGTACGGTTAAAAACCAGGAACGCCGCGATTACCAGTCCCCATTGGAAGACGCACGTACCCAGGCTGAAGGTATGAAACGGATTCCACCACCCCCCGCGATCAAAGGCGGTGACCGACTGATAAAACCACCAGCCAATTAGAACCAGGAACTCAATAGGTATCACATATTTGATCAAGTAATCGAACCACGTTCCAACGTTCAGATCGTTGCCTTCGGTGTTGATCAGTTCGTTGCGGAATTTCGTGGGGCCAAACCGGATGACCGCAAAGGCCACAAAAAAGCCGCTCAGCATCAAGCCTACTCCCCAAACCCAATCCTGATTTTCGAAAAAGGTCATGTTGATGGCCGAAGGTATGCCCAACAAAAATCCGCTGGTTGCCACCAAAAGGATGGCGGTCTTCCTTTGCATGCCAGCATCCATGAAAATGCGTGTCACCAATTCAATCATCGCGATCAATGAAGAAAAGGCAGCAAAACTCAACGCCAAAAAGAAAATCGCGGTGAACACCGATCCCAACGCCATTCCTTTAAACAGCTGCGGGATCCAGATGAAGGTGAGACCGGTACTGGCGGGACCGGTGTATTGCATCACTTCCTCAGGCACCAGGCCCAGGGCTGGGGCCAACGCAAAAACTGAAGGAAATATCGCCAGGCCCGCCAACAGCGACGCGGAGTAATCGCCAAAAACGGTGACGAAAGAGTTGACGACAATATCTTCTTTGTCTTTCAAATAAACCGCATAGGTGAGAATCAAGCCCCAGCCGGCGCCAGTGGACCATGCCGATTGCGACAGCGCTTCCAACCATACTTGATAGTTCGCCAACGCGCTCCAGTTTGGTTGGAAGAGAAAATTCAAACCATTCAGCGCCCCGGGCAACGTCAAGGCCCGAATGACGGCGAGAACCAGAAGAATCAGTAAAGCAGGAATTATGATTTTGTTGACGCGCTCAATGCCCTGCACCACCCCCTGATAAATTACAAAAGCGCCGATAGCGATCGCCAGTAGATGGAACAAAATGGGCTGGTAGAGTGACGTCGTGAATTGCGTCCAATAGGCCATGCTCTCGACGCCGGCCAGTCCGCCGCTCACAGATGCAATGAAATATTTGAAACACCAGCCGGTCACTACGGAATAGTAGAACATAATAGCCGTCGAACAAAACCCGACGAAGCTACCCATCCAGGTGAACTTCTCGCCCAGCAATTTACCAAACGCCCCGACGGTGCCGTAGCGGGTTTTTTTACCAATAGCAAACTCTGAAATCAACAAGGGCAGGGACCACAAAAACAAGAAAAAGAGCCACGCAATGATGAATGCCCCGCCTCCGTTTTTGGCAGCAATCCGTGGAAATCGCCAGATGTTGCCGGTTCCAATGGCCATGCCCAGAGTCGCCAACAGCAAGGCCCATCGCGACGAAAATACCTCCTTATGACTCATTTCCTCCCTCGCAGTATTCTGACGGTCGCCAAAAATCGAGTTCAATATAAACCATTTCTCCTACGATTGCAAGCACAAAAACCCGGCAAAAATAGCAAAGGTCATGACACGCTAAATGTAGCGGCGTTGCTTGCAAACTTCTCTACTTAATTGAGATAGAATAAGAGGGTCAGCGTTGCACGCGTGCCGATGGAGGTGCCACTTTCATCGAAGTTGATTTCGAGCTGAGATTCGCCGGACAAGCTGAATCGTTTTACCGCAAAAAATTCCGCGCCCAACAAACCCGCCAGCGAAAAGACATCCTCCGCCGGGGCTTCCTGCGCGGTGATCTTCACCCTGCCCCCGAAATAGGGGTACACCTTCTCCGCGCCTCCCATGGTTTTGAGTAAGCCGCCGGTAATAATGAAAACCGCATCGCCGCGGGAATCGAGGCCCAATCCGGCGTCGAAAGCCACATTCCCTTGCAACCAGTAACGGAAGCGCAAGAGAGAGTCTTCGAACCCGGATATACCGAACCCGAATTTGTTGGGCTCGCCTTGCGCGTGAGCGCCATCAGCAATAGTCATCAGACCGCACCAGCAGATGAGGACAAAAATTCCTCGCTTCATGATCTTACCCTCCCTTGATTCTGCACAGACAAAAAAGGCTTTGGCCAAATTGGCCAAAGCCCTAATGAAAACTGCTACCGGGAATTTCTTACTTTCCAAGCAGGAAGGTGATGCCACCGGTTATCTTTAAAGCCTTCGAATCACTAATGACATACTTCAGCTTGGCTGTGGCCACGAGGTTGTCGGAAACCGGAACGTCGATGCCACCTAACAAATCCAGACCAAAATCGGTTTCGCTTGTGTCACCAAAAGCTCCGGCGTCCGCTTTCGAGAAGTGGATGGCCAAGCCACCGCCGACAAATGGGTCGATGGTACCCTGGGTAGGAATATAGTAGCGCGCATCGGCATTAATCGAGATGAAGGAAATATCAATATCGATTCCCTGGCTATCATCCGTTTTTCCGAAATACTCGAAGCTCGGATACAGCACGAGGTTCTGAATGATTTCTCCAAGGTTCGCGTGCGCGCCAAACCCGATACCGCCGTCCACATCCTCGACATCAACATAGCTCAGGCGGCCGCCGATGCCATTAAACCCCAGATTTTGAGACATGCCCGTGCTGACGGAAAAACCAATCATCAAAAACGCGAGTAGCACAACCAATAAACCCTTGCTCATTTGTAAAGCCTCCTAGAGTTTGTCTTGAACACCTGTCTAATTTTTTGACCTCTATACCTCCTTGCAAATGGTACTGCGCTTTTAGCTTTTCTCCTCGCCCCCACCTCCTTTCGATGTCTGGCATGATGATTATTCGGATTTCTTGCTCAGCTTTTCCACTTCGCGAGCAAGTTTGTCAATTTTCTGGTGCAGCTTTTTGAATTCCTCATCGTAGGAAGGACGGAATTTTGACATGGCCTGATTGACCTGCTTGTCAATGGTCTTTTTCAGGAAGCTGACCTCCTCGTCAACTTTCTCCATCATAGCCTTTAGGAACTTCGAGCCTTCATCCTTGGAGAGTTCACCGCGATTGACCAGTTCGGTCATAATTTCCTGGGCTTTCTCTTTCGTCAAAGAATAGACCCCCAGGCCTGCCAGCAAAGTCTTTTTCAGAATGCCGTTGGTTGCCAT
>DASWHH010000661.1:0-4929 GCA_036398295.1 bacterium | reverse complement strand
CGGCCACATTTTTAAGATTGGCCCGGACTTCCGGCAGGTCCGCTGGCACGCGCACATCAATGGGCCTGGCGGTTTCATTTGCCAGATCAAGTACATGCAACTTGCCGCCGTTTTCAAAGACAATGGCATCGGGCCCCAGGCTTGGCCACTTCACATCATAATCGGCAAATTCTGTCACCGCTCGTGTCTGCTTAGTGCTGACCTCATACGCCCAAATGTTAAGCTTCTGTCGGGAGTCGCGGTCAGAGAGGAAGTAAACCGTGTTGCCGTGCCACATTGGGAGGGCGTCGGTGCCGGCAAAGTCGGTGAATTTTTCGGAAGTGTTGTTTTTAAGATCATAAAACCATAGATCGCTGGCCCAGCCGCCGCGATAGCGTTTCCAGGTGCGAAACTCCAACGACTGCAATTGAAATGCGATACGGCTGCCATCGGCGTTGAAACTCGCCAGTTCGCCGTAAGCTAACGGCAGTTGCTCAGGCAGGCCGCCAGTGATCACCTGTTTATAAAGGCGGTTGAAGCGGTAGGACGGGCTGGTCATTAACGAGCGGTACAAAACGTTTTGGCCGTCCGGGTACCATTCTACCACCAGATCGTTGCTGGAATGATGGGTGAGGCGAACCGGTGTGCCGCCGGTGCTGGGCATGACGTAGACATCGGTGTTGCCATCGTAGTTGCCACTGAAGGAAATCCATTTGCCATCGGGTGAAAACTTTGGAAACAGCTCCGCACCCTTAGGTGAGCTGAGCTTGGTTGCGACGCCGCCGTCTTTGGGAACGGTCCACAAATCGCCGGCATAGGCGAACACGATGCGCTCAGCGCTGATATCCGGAAAACGCAGCATGCGGGCATCCGGGGTCTCGGGCAGCTTCACTTGCGCCCACAGAAAGGTTGTGCTGAAAGAACAGAACAGCACAGTGATGAGTAGTTTTTTCATGACTCCTCCGCAGTTATTTAAATGAGTACTGGAATTGTGTGAGGTGCATCTGGTTAGACGCCATAACGGCAGGAAAGGTTGTTTGGGACTTGTAGTGAACGGATTACACATCAGAGGGTTTATAGTATACCAGTGAAAGCTCGCACTTTTATGCAAAAGCGGAAAGCGGAATCGCCAGATGTCTCGATTTGCGATTTACGAATTTCGATTCCTGGCCGCGGTTTCACTGCGCTATGATAACCATCTCAGTTGCTATTATAACTTTTGATACTTAAAATTCAGCTTAATAGCAAGAATTTAGTCGAGGAATTTTATGAAAATAGCCATCCTTTCCGATATTCACGATCATCTCGAGAATTTGCGAAGCGCTTTGCGCCTGGCGCAAGAGTCTGAGGTCCTGATTTGTTGCGGCGACCTCTGCTCGCCGTTCATCATTGATGAATTGGCCAAAGGATTTCCGAATCGCGAAATTCATATCGTGTTTGGCAACAACGACGCCGACCTGTTTCGCATCACTACCAGGGCTGCAGCCTACCCACACCTCAAGCTGCATGGTGAGTTTGTCGAGCTCAGTCTGGGCGGCAAAAAAATCGCCGTCAATCATTTCGACAATATCGGTCACGCCCTTGCCCGCTGCGATTCCTATGACGTGGTTTGTTTTGGCCACAATCATCAGTTTGAAATCACCGCCGTTGGCCATACGCTGATTGTCAACCCGGGCGAAGTGATGGGTGAGTTGATGGGTGCTGCGACCTTCGTTATTTATGATAGCGATCAGCATGAGGCCAAACGGGTCGACATTTAATCGTGTTCGGGATTGGAAATTCGGTGTTCCTTGTTCGACATTCTCTTGTGATAGGCAATCTTCCTGAATGTCGAATATCGAACCAGGAATGTCGAATGACAAGCGGAACGGTTATCAGCATTATTGGTTTGGTCTTAACCTTGTTTCGCTATGACGCCGATGTTCGGCAAATATTTTTCCATTAAAACCCGCAGATGGTGCCGCTCGTGGCCCGCGATGATGAATGGAAACGTACGAACGGTAAACTCGCAGCCGCTGGCGACGCCACGGCGGTTCCACACCTCGTCGTCGAAACTCTTGAACAGCAAGATATGCGAATGCCGCACCTGCTCGTATTCGGCGAGCAGGTCTTGCAGGCGAGACTGATCAAATTTTCCGAATTTTATGAAGTCATCCTGCTCCATGGATGGAAGTGACGAGGAGTTGTTCCGCGCAAACCAGAAGGCGCGAAACCCAAACACCCGTTCGGCATCCAGCAGATGAGCCAGCACCTCTTTGAGGCTCCACTTGCCGGTAGCGTACCGGTAGTCCGCCTGCTTTTCGGACAGGTTCACCAACAAGCGCCGCGTTTCCTGCAATTGCCTTCCCAAAATATCAATGATATCGCCTTCCGGCGCCTCGCTGATGTAACCATGATAGTACTCCGCACACTCATCGAGCTGTGGTCGTTGGATCATGCTGTTCTCCTTTCGACAAAACTCTGGGGGATAGCCAAAAACCCGGGTTTCGTGTCATGCCAGAATGCTCTTGTCGGGCGAAACTGCAGAAGATTCCTGCCAAAAAATATCAGGCCGCTGCAAAATAGACAATTGGACGCAGATTTGTGCAGATAAACGCTGATTATTCTTTCAAGAAATAAGAAATTAATTACGCTGCACAACGATATCGCAAACCCCGTGCTGCATTCCTTCCGCGTCGCGTGTCACTTTCACCACCGGATTATCTTGCTCCTTCGCCCAACGCTGCCACTCAGGATTCATGCGCGGATCGTCATCAAAAACCAGCTGGAAACGCCGGGATGAGAGACCAGGCGCCGTCACTTCAAAATGAATGTGCGCCGGAATGAATCGCAGCGGACTTGACTCCGGAACATCGCGGCGCGGAAAAGGATAGCCGCCAGGGCGAACGGTGCGGAATTCGTAGCGGCCATCGGTGCCGGTGACCATCAGGCCGAAAAGCCGCGAGTTAGGTTCGTCCATGCGACCGGTTTTGGCGTCCGCTGGCGAGTAGCAGCCACTGGCATCGGTTTGAAAGACAAACACCCGTGCGCCGGAGACGGGCAATCCCTCGGCGTTGCTAACCTTCCCGGAGAGGATGAGCCGGTCGCCTGGCTCATCAGCTGGAATCAAAATTGCCGACGATTTTGAGGAAAGTTGTTTGATGACTTCGCGTAAACGCATGGCCTCGTTGCGTTTCAAGTCATTGGGGGTGGCTAACAACAGGTGCAGCATAAGGAGGGCGGCCTGATCTTTGGGATTGTCTTTCAGCGCGTTTTCCAACTCATGCGCGGCGCCGTCAGGTCCCTTAGCAGCGACCAGGGTTTGCAAACGCTCGCGCGTTTGAGTCTCCTGGGCATACAAAATACTCGTAAGCAGGAAAATACTTAATGCCAAGGGGCTGAGGGCTTTCATTCGATTTGCCAAAGTGGAAAATGTTACCAGCATTTGATAAAGACAGGCCGCTTGGCCGTTCGTTCAGAAAGGACACCTGCTAAATACGACGGATGGTCTGGGAAGATTCAGATTATTTCCAGAGTGACCACCATAGAAAGCGCTGGCAAATTCAGAGCCCGCATAATTTCTACTTCTCTGCAATTGGCGACGCCTGCATGCAGAATAATTCTTCATTTACCCTATTGCAATCGTTCTCAACATCAATTAACTTCACTGAAAAGTGGGGAAACTCCTAAAGAATTTAAAAAGGTAGAAAATGATCGCTTTCAAATCCCTCCTGGACGAAACTCTCGAATCCTGGGAGGATGCGCGACTCGGCATCATCGAAGAGGCGAAGAATATCCCGGCCAGCCAGTTTGACTTTCGTCCCACTCCGGATGTGCGCAGCGTCAAAGAGCAACTGGTGCACGTTCTTGAGGTCGCCATGATGATGACTGGCGAACTGGTCCGCCCGGATACCAATTTTGACCGTATCGAGTGGCCAAAGCTATTGCAGATGTATGCCGCGGAGGCTTACCGCGCCTCATCAAAAGCTGAACTGCTGAAACTGCTGAAATCGCAGTTGCAGGAAGGCATCAAGGAATTTCGTGAGGCCGGTGAGCTGCATATGCTGCAGCTCATCAAGCGATTTGACGGCCACCTCGGCACGCGGCTGGCGTGGCTGCAACACGGCATTGCGCAGGAAATGTATCACCGTGGCCAGCTCTGTCTTTATGAGCGTCTGCTGGGCATCGAGCCGGCGCTAACAAAGCTAATTCGTGGCGGTTGAATTGCAGTCACGTGCTACGCACTTTCAAAGTGCGTAGCACGTTTAACACAAAAACAAAATGAGCAAGCTCAAATCGGTAACTATCTACACCGACGGCGCCTGCCTTGGCAATCCCGGTCCCGGCGGCTATGCCGCAATTCTGATTTTTGGCGGCCAGCGCAAGGAGATTTCCGGCGGGTTTAATAACACTACCAACAATCGCATGGAGCTGATGGCGGCGATCAAAGGTTTGGAGGCGTTGAAAGAGCCATGCGAGGTGGTACTCTACAGCGACTCCCGCTATCTGGTGGAAAGCATGTCACAGGGCTGGGTGACACGCTGGCGCGCCAACGGCTGGAAGCGCAACAAGAAGGATCATGCCTTGAATGTCGATTTGTGGAAACAGGTGTTGAAATTATGCGAGTACCACGAGGTGGAGTTTAAGTGGACACGTGGCCACGTAGGCATGCCTGAGAACGAGCGCTGCGACTATCTCGCCACGCAAGCCGCCAGTCAGCCGGGTCTGCCGGATGATCCCATTGCCGATGATGCCGTTCAGGCGCCCTTGCTTGAGTAGTTACTGGCGCGGCCGAGTCGCAGAAGTATGGTGGGCAGTAGGCAGTAAGCAGTAGGCAATTGGCAGTTTGACACGCTGTATATGGTGGTAATTGCCTACTGTCAACTGCCTACTGCCAACTTCAGCTTAAATTTTGGAGGACAAAACATCCGCACCAGCATGATGATGCTTCTATAAATACAGTTACTCTGC
>DASWHH010000660.1:0-3360 GCA_036398295.1 bacterium | reverse complement strand
TTGGTGAATTAATCAAGCTTAATCACTTTGTCTTAAATGATTTTGACTCTTAAGACCCGTTCATCTCTATAAATGAAAAATCAGGTGTTTGAATCATGACCCCCAAAAATTCCGAGCACTACGAAAGAGCTTTAAAAGTTATGCCCTGGGCAACGCAGACCAATGCAAAAAGGCTGCAGCCCAGCTGGGGCGAGTCAATGCCGCCGTTTATAAAACATGCGAAAGGCTGCCGCATGTGGGATCTCGATGATCGTGAGTATATCGACTTCGGTTGTGCATTAGGTCCCATCATTTTAGGTTACCAGTATCCGCAAGTCGACAATGCGGTCCGTGAACAGATGAAGAACGGCGTACTCTACAGCATGGCCAGCCCGATTGAGCTCGAGGCAGCTGAAGCGATTATGCAAAATGTCCCCTGGCTCGAGCAAATCCGTTTCATGAAAACCGGCGCCGATGCCTGCACGGCGTGTACCCGTCTGGCCCGGGCTTACACGGGTCGGGAACATATTCTGACCAGCGGCTACCACGGTTATCATGATTGCTTCTTTTTAGGATGGCCGAACCACGGGGCGCCACAAGTCCTACGAGATTATGTTCATGAAATTGACTACGGTGATTTGGATGCGGTCAATACGATTTTTGAGAGTTTTGGCAACCAGTTGGCGGCTGCCATTGTTGTCCCTTATGACTGGAATGAAGATACCGGCGAGAAGTATTTGCAGCTCCTTAGAACCAAATGTGATGAACATGGTACCCTCCTGATTTTCGACGAAGTCCTCACCGGCTTTCGACTTGCCCGGGGTGGCGCCCAGGAATACTATGGTATCACTCCGGACCTGGCGGCCTTTGCCAAAGCGATGGCGAATGGCTATCCGGTCTCTGCATTCGCCGGCAAACGCGAATTCATGCAAACCCTGGAAAAGACCGTTATCACTACAACCTATGCCGGAGAAACACTTTCCCTGGCTGCATCCAAGGCGACCATGGGGATCATGCGGGCCGAGCCGGTGCACGAGCACATCTATAAATTGGGAACCCGGCTGCGCACCGGTTTTTCTGAAATCATAAAGGAGAGTGATGCACCGGCCTATGCCGCAGGTTTACCTCCTGCACCCTTCATTAAGTTCAACCTGGGAGACAGCGAAAAGAATACGGCGTGGCAAAACGAATTGTTCTCCGAACTCTTTGCCTTGGGGATTTTTGCGAGCCAGCGCTGGTTCATCAACTATTCACACCAACCGGAGGATATCGATCAAACTCTCGAGCAGGTACGCCAGGCGATGCTGAACTTGATGAAAAAGCACCATTGAGCGAACATGCTAACTTGCATTTTGCACAGCGCCGTCGAGCCGCGGAAGAATGGTGCGAGGTTCAAAGTAAGCAGTAGGCAGTAGGCAGTAGGCAGTTGGCAGTAGGCACTGGGCCGTAAAGTAGGCTTTGTATTTGCCTACTGTCAACTGCTTACTGCCAACTTTTGCGGCTATGAATATTCAGCCTAAAAAAATAAACAGAGACTCCCATGCCGAATCCTGAAATCAGATATTTTGACTGTTTTGCCGCCATCGGACGAAGAGGCGGAAAAGATCCCGAGGCTCCGTGGACAACCGAACAATTGCTGGCCGAGATGGAGCGATGCCAGGTGCATGGCGCACTCGTCTTTTCACACTTAGCGAAAGAGGTCCACCCGGCCGTGGGCAATCCGCTGGTAATTGAAGCCTGCAATAAAAATCAGAGACTTTATCCTTGCTGGGTTGGCATTCCCCACCATACTGGCGAATCTCCCCATCCGGATCTCCTTGTGAAGGAAATGGCGACCAATGGCGTTCGGGCATTGAAGATTTTTCCGCGGCATTACAAGCATGTCGTGGATGATCGTACATTAGGAAAACTACTCGGCGCCTTGCAAGAGGCGAAGATAGTCCTCATCGTCGACCGCGGTGAATGGGAAACGGCCGTGCAGATTGAATGGACAGAGGTCGCCTGGATTTGCCAGAATTTCCCTGACCTGACCCTGTTGCTGCACAGTGTTCGCTGGGAAGCAACCCGGCACCTGGTCCCGATAGCGGATCAATATCCCAACCTGCATTTCGAGTTCTCCAATTATCAGGGCAATCGTATGCTCGAATTCTGGTGCGGGCGAATCGGCCATGAGCGGCTGCTTTTCGGCACGCAAGCCCTGGAAAAAAGCATCGGTGCGGCCAGGGCCTACGTCGATTACTCGGATCTGAGCCATGAACAAAGGCACGCCATAGCGGGCGGCAATCTGCAAAGACTATTGGGACTACCGGACGCCCCTCCACCCTATTCCGGCAAAGTTGCCAAAGATCAAATCGTGCGACAGGCGTTGTCCGGCAAGCCGATTACCGACATGCCGGTTATCGACGCCCATGCACACATCGCCCAGAAGGGAACTCGCGGGGCTGTGATGGTCGCGATGAATGAAGCCGATGCCAAAGGAGTGGTTGAGCGCAATCGTAAGTTAGGAGTCACAAAAACTTGCGTGAGTGCGTGGACCGCGATCTGGACAGATTACAAATTGGGCAATCAGGATACGATTCTCGCCCTCCAGGAATTCCCTGGTGAAATTGTAGGTTTTGCGGTCCTGGATCCCAACTATGTCACTGACTGGGAGGCAGAATGCCGGTACTATTATGAGGAATGCGGCTTCCAGGGAATGAAACCTTATTTCCCCCGTATGAGCCTGCCCTATAACGACCCTCGTTATGACCCCTGGTGGGAATATGGCAACGAGCATCATCTATTTGCTCTCATGCATCCTTCTGACAATTTCAAAGAAGAAATGCTTGATTTGGCCAAACGATTTCCCAATATCAATTTCCTGTTGGCACATTCGGGCTGGACCTGGCGTCACGCCAGAATGCATGTCGAGATTGCCAAGAAATTCCCAAATTGCTTTTTGGAGATTACCTTCACTTCGGTGACAAATGGCACGATCGAGTACATGGTAAAGGAACTCGGATCTGAACGGGTTTTGTATGGATCGGACGCACCCATGCGTGATCCGTTTCCACAGTTTGGCTGGGTTGTCTATGCAGACATTTCCGAAGAAGACAAAAGGAATATTTTGGGAAGGAACATGCAGAGAATATTATCAGAGGTGAAGGTGACGAGATGAGACGTTACATCACAGAGCGGTAGAGTCGCAACCAAACATGATCGGCGTAAATCCGAAATCCGAAACAAATTCAAAACAGCAAATTCAAAACATGACAGATTTGACGCCGTGAGGGATCGGATTAAAAAAGTCCGTTTGCTATTGGCACGAAAAGAATCCAGGTATTAGATATTTGAATTTCGAATTTGTTTCGTATTTCGAAATTCGAGATTCGAATTTTATGC
>DASWHH010000659.1:0-5518 GCA_036398295.1 bacterium | reverse complement strand
TCAAAGATTTGATCAAACCGTAATCCAGTGGTGTACGCTCGCCCGGCGAGTGCTGTAACAGTCCCGCGTTGCATTTGTTTGCCCGCGATCCTTTGATTTTTTGTTCAAAATCGCCTTCAACAAAAACTGCGCTCTTTTTTGCAGTTCTTCCCGCCATCCATCTCACAATTTATTAAAAACATATAGCGAAAAAAATCTAAAGTCGGTGCGGGAAAGTGTCGATTTTAGATCTGTCATAAACTCCATTATGTTGTCTGGAATAATGCAACGATAACCTCGCAGCGAGAGCATCATAAGATGAGAAAGAAGAAAGTCGATTCCGAGAAGCAGGAGCTGTTGCTGGCCTTTGTTGAAGAAGCTACTGAGATGCTCGACCATTCCGAACCGCTTTTGATTGAGTTGGAAGCAAAATCGAACCAGTCGGGCAAAGTGGACAACGAAGTTCTGAACACGATCTTTCGGTTGTTTCATTCGCTGAAAGGCGGCGCCAGTTTCCTCGATTTGCATACCGTGGGCCGCCTGACCCATGTGGCCGAGACGCTGCTCGATTTGTTCCGCAAAGGTAAGGGTCAAATCAAGAGCTTGCACATTGACCTGCTCACGCAGAGCTGTGATTTCCTGCGCCAGCTGCTCGATCGCATACAGGCTAAATTCACCGACGAGGGTTTCGAGGCCGACGCTGAAATCATTATTGCGGAGCTGCAAGGCCAGATCGACCAAATAGCCGGCGACCGCGACTCAGCTCCTGGGCAAGCAGCTGCAGACTGCGCCCGCAAGGTGGACGAACCCTCAACGGCGCTTCCTGCCGATGCGTTGCAGCTCACGATCACCCCGGAGATGATCAAACAATTTGCCTCGGAGGCGGAAGATTTACTGGCAGCCACGGAAGAAGCCTTTTTGGTTCTCGATAAAGAGCCACAGAATGGGCGACCCGTCAACGACGCCTTTCGGTCGCTGCACAGTTTCAAAGGTAACGCCGGATTTCTGGGGTACCACGACCTTGAACGGCTGAGCCACCAGGCCGAAACCGTGCTCGACAAAATCCGCATCGGCGAAATTGCCGGCACCAGCGAGCTGTTCTCGCTTCTGCTCAACATCGTCGATTTCTTGCGCGAAGGTGTGACGTTGCTGAACCAGGGCAAAGAGCCGATCATTCCTGCTCTGCCGGGTTTAGTCAACCTGGTTCAGGATGCGTTGAAAAAAGTGACCACAAAATTGCCATCACCCGCTGGCAAAACCAGGCCCAACCCGAAATCGGCGGCGCGCGGCAATGAGCCGATAGACCACCCTGTAGAAAGTCCGGTGGTAGGTTTGGTGCAAAAAGAAACTGTGGGCAAGACCGAATCCGCGGAAGCGTCCCAGCGGCAATCCATCCGCGTGGATGTTGAGAAGCTGGAAGCGCTGCTGAACCTCGTCGGAGAACTGGTGTTGGCCGAAGCCATGGTGGTGCAGAATCCGGATTTACGCGATATCGCAATTCCATTGGAACGGTTCGAGAGGTCGGCGCTGCATCTCAACAAAATCGTTCGTGATCTGCAGGAGATGGCCACTTCCATTCGCATGATTCCACTTTCCGCAACTTTTAAACGCATGCTGCGCCTGGTGCGCGACCTCGGGCAGAAGACCAGCAAGAAAATCGAGTTGCACATTTCCGGCGAGGAAACGGAAGTGGACAAAACGGTGATTGAGAAAATCACCGATCCGCTGGTGCACATCATCCGCAATTCCATCGATCACGGTATCGCGACCCCGGAGTCGCGCCGGCAATTCGGAAAAGACGAAACCGGGCATGTCACTCTCAGCGCGCGCTATGTCGGCGGCGAAGTGTGGATCACCGTCAAAGACGACGGGCAGGGATTGCGCCGCGATAAAATTCTGGCGAAAGCCATCGAGAAAGGCTTGATCACCGGTGACGGCTCGGCCCTGCGCGACGAAGAGGTGTGGCAGATGATTTTCCTGCCCGGCTTTACCACCGCCGAAAAAATCACCGAAGTCTCCGGGCGCGGCGTGGGCATGGACGTCGTGCGCCGCAACATCGAGCACATCCGCGGCAAAGTGGAAGTGTTCAGCAAAGATGGCATCGGCACCGAGGTGGTTCTACGCATACCGCTGACCCTCGCCATCATCGACGGCATGGTGATTCGCGTTGGCGATAACCGTTACATACTACCGATCGTCGCCATCAAAGAAACCCTGCGGGTCGGCTACGACAACATCACCACCACCATGGACGGGCAGGAGATCATCAAAGTGCGCAACAAGCTCCATGGCGTGGCGCGACTGCACGCGATTTATGAGATTGAGCCAAGCAACACCGAGCTGCCGCAGGGCATCATCGTCATGGTCGAGAATTCTGGCAAATGCTTTGGCCTGTTTGTGGACGAGCTCATCGGCCAGCAGCAGGTGGTGATCAAAGGGCTTTCCGAATACATTGGCAAATTAAAAGGCATTTCTGGCTGCACGATTTTGAGCGATGGCACGGTGTGCCTGATTTTGGATATCGCCGGATTGGCGGAAATTGTCGAGAATGGAATACCCGTCTCCACTTTGGCACATGAGAATACGAAGACGGAACATAACGACTCGAGGCCACAATGAGGCTGAGGATCAAACACAAGATCATCGCCCTGGCGGCGCTAACGGCCACGCTGCCGGTCCTGGTTGTTCTGATACTGATCGCATTTCAAAAGAACCGCGTTGACGGGCAGGTTGGCCGCGAATGGCTGGGGCAGGTACACGATTTTACCACCCCGGCTCCGGTGGTAGACGAGGTTACGGCTATGGTGGGGTGCACGTGCACGATTTTCCAGCGCATGAATGAGCCTGGCGATATGCTGCGGGTGGCAGCCACCGTGAAGCAACACGACGGCAGCCGCGGCATTGGAACTTACATTCCGGCGGTTAACCCGGATGGCCTGCGCTCCTCGCAGGAAATTTCAAAAATCATCAAGGCCATCGAAGAAATTGCCTTTCAAACCAACTTGCTGGCGCTCAACGCCGCTGTGGAAGCGGCTCGCGCCGGTGTCCACGGTAAAGGGTTTGCGGTGGTGGCGGAAGAAGTTCGCACCCTGGCGCAGCGCAGCGCCAAAGCCGCCAACGAAACGACGGAGCTCATCGCCAATGCTGCCAAGAATGTGAATGACGGCGCACGCGCGGCCCAGCTCACGGCGCAAACGCTTACTCAAATTGTACAGGATGTGACGAAGGTCACCGACTTGTTGGGCGAAATCGCCAGCGCCTCCAATGAACAGGCGCAGGGTATCGCGCAGGTGAACGGCGGTTTGGGACAGATCGATCAGCTCAAGCAATCCAACACCGCCAGCGCGGAACAAAGCGCCGCAGCCGCCGAGGAGTTGTCCGGTCAAGCCGCGCAGCTCAAAGAAATGTTGAAGCGGTTTAATCTCAACGGGGCGGGTGTAGAGGAAGAGGGTTCGCAAACCCGGCGTGTGAAAGTGGTTAAGAAAAAAGCTTCCTCAACTTCGTGGCGAGTCACCACACAGAAGGCGCGGGAGAATGCGCTCGATGATGCCGAGTTTGGCAACCTTTAGGCCGTCTGCCATCGAATAGCTAATGAAAATGGACTTACATTTTTCAAATTAACCCTTTTGGCATTAACATGGAGGTATCTATGAGCTACCCAAAAAAATTATTCTTTTCAGTGCTGTTGGTGCCTGTTCTGATTTCGGGCGTACAGGCTCAGAATAAGCTCAACATTTATGGGTATTTTTCTACCCGGCTGGAAAAGGTGTGGAACGAACCGGGCTTGGATGGTGGCGTCACCGTCAAGGAAACGCCGCCTTCTGAATGGTCTTTTCCCTACTTCAACGTGATGATGCAATATAACATTAGCAGCAAATACCGAATTTTTGTCAATCTCAGTGGGGCTGACGCCTCTACCATCGACGTGCGCAATTTTTGGGGTGAATACTCGGCTTCCAAGTATTTCACTTTTCGCTTGGGGAAAAGCTACCGCAAATTTGGTTTGTACAACGAAATCCTCGACGCCGTCCCTACCTACTATGGCATCGAACCCCCGGAATTGTTTGATGGGGATCATCTCATTGTATCCCAGACAACCGTGCTTATGGTCTATGGCGGCGTTGATGCAGGCCAGGGCACATTGAACTACAGCCTTGCTACAGACGATGGCGAAGGCGGTCCAATCAAAGACGTGATTCCGGTGGGTTGGGATTTGAATTACAAGTTCGGTCGCGGCGACTTCACTCTGGGGACTTCAGGCTACTATTCCGGCGGCGCCACCACCTCCGATGTTGCGCTGGGTGAAGGGTCGCCCCGCACCGGTGTCCTGCCCTGGATGGCAGGCGATGAATTTACGATTTTGGGCGGTTACGCCGAAGCCCGCTTTAACCGCCTGCTGCTGCAGGGAGAATACTGGTTTTCCTCGCACTCCGCTACACGCGACCCGGCCAATGTGGTGGCGATGGTCAACGGCGCTAACCCCAACTCGGCGCAATTAGCGCGATTCCTGGTTAATCCCAACGGCGCGGTGGATGAAGCCAACGTGGCCCAGGTTGGCGACTACGACGTGAAGACCTGGTACATTCGCGCGGGCTATTCTTTTGAGTCTAACATCGGTGAAGTGGCCCCCTATGTTCAGTGGGACTGGTACAGCAATCCCGAAACCATTCAAGAGAAAGACTTTGGCGGTGACAACGAAGCCGGTCTGGCCGATGACGGCAAATTTAACAAGGCTACAGTCGGAATCGTGTTTCGTCCCGTCCCGGAAGTGGCCATCAAACTGGATGGCAGCACTCACATTCAGAAATTTAATGGCAAAACCGAAAGTTACCCGGAGATCCGGCTGGATTTTTCTTTCCTCTTCGGCCAATAAGATAACCAGGATTGAGATTCTGTTTTCCCAAAAATGGAGATAAATTTATGAAGCAACATATCAATGGTATTTTTGTTATGATTCTCTGTGCCCTGGTTTGGAGTTCGACCGGTGTGGCGCAGAACAAGATCAGTATCGTTGTCAACAAAGCGAATGAACAAAAATTGAGCGAATCGGACCTCAAGGATTTTTTCGCCGGCGCCAAGGTAAACTGGCCGCAAGGAGAAAAAATTCTGATCGCCGATCAAAGCACCACGAACCTGGGCGCCGAGTTTTACAAAAAATTTCTAGATAAAACGGTCAATCAAATCAAAATGCAATGGACCAAGCTCGTGCTCTCAGGTCAGGCCTCGGCGCCGATAAAATGCGAAACTGATGACGCAGTGAAAAAAGCCGTGGCGGAAAACAAAAACGCTATCGGGTTCATCGCGACCGCCGCGTTAGATGGTTCCGTGAAAGAAATTTTGAAAATTGAATAACTCGATGGGTTCAACCATGATAAAACGATATCAAGACCTGGCAATTGTGAACAAGATTCGACTGCCGATCATCGGTTTGGTTCTGATCATTTCGCTGTTTGTTTCAACCTTTTTTCCAGCCATGCAGCAGAAAAATCTGTTGCAAGGCTTTGGGAAGGAAGTGCAATCACTTGCCGAGACCGTGGCC
>DASWHH010000658.1:0-12625 GCA_036398295.1 bacterium | reverse complement strand
ACACAGGTCTTGGCGCGGGTGTTGACGTTTCGCAACTCTCGCAAACCAACGCGCAGCGCTTTTTGATAACCGGCGCGCTCGGTGCTGAGCGGGTCGCTCGGCGGTGTCCCTTCCTGATGAACTTCAAAATAGCCGACGCCTTTCGGGCCAGCGGAACCATGGCAGCTCTCGCAGCTCACGCCCGTGTTCAGATTGTTGGCCTCCCGGCCGCTCACCACCTCGCCGTGACATCCGGCGCAGGGGGAATTGGCTTTTAAGTAGTCGGCCGGATCGAGACCGTAGCCCTGCGCTATCCGAATCGCCTTTTGCTTTTTACGTTTCAAGTTTTGCACGGCACTGAAATGGGGATCGCCTTTCCACCAGTTGCCATCGGATTGATGGCAGGTGCCGCGCTCGGTGCCGCACGATCGGTATCCCAGCGTCTGATATTTTTTCTGCTGCGCGTCGCTGGGCCGGATGTAAGGCAAAATGGTGATGCCAGAAAGCATCACCACGCCAACAAGCACGGTGCGAACAAAACCTGATGTGGGCAGAAAACAAGGTCTCACGCAAAGACGCAAAGACGCAAAGCAATCGCAGAGGGAAAAAAACAAGTTCAGTAGCAACTGTCTTTCGCCGTTTAATGACAACCGAAACCGATACAAGAAACCTGTGCGTGTTCTCTGCGTCTTTGCGTCTTTGCGTGAGATTTGTTGCTTTTTCATCTCTTCGAGAAATCTCTCTTCACAAATTGCTTCCAGAAGTCATCGGAGACGCTGTAAATGTTACCTTCGTCGTTGATGTAAAAAGCTCGCTGCTCATCGAGGGTAAAGGGCCGCGATCCGATCCTTCCAAAAATACTGACTTGATTTCCGCTTTCATCCACGCCGCGGTCACGGTCGAGACCTTTGGAAATAGCCAGCGCGGGACCGCTGGTTTGGTGCGTGGCAATGAGCACTGGCTCCGGCGCGGGACTGAATCCCAAATGCCCGGACGTGAGCGGCGATGTCAGTTGAATGACACGCAAACCGTTTTTGCCATCCGCAACATAGGCAAAAAGGCTGGCATTGGTGGAAGCGACCTTCACGCCGCGGGCATCGTTGATTTTGCCGTTAGCGGTGAAGGTCTGGGCGATGAAAATCGAGTCCGGCTTTTCGATGTCCACCATCACCAGCCCTTGCCGCCCGGCGGCGACGTAGGCGTAGGTGCGGGCGCAGTAGAGGTCCATGGCCTGCCGTAGGGGAACAAAGCTGTTGCGGACAATTTGCGGCGCTTCCGGATTGATAATATCGATGACTTTCACGCCACTCTCATCGCACACAAAGGCGTAACGAAATTGAACGGCGATGCTGCGCGGTTCGCTCAATTCCGGCGACGAAATCGTACCGACCACCTCGGGGCTGAGGGGATTGTCAAGATTCACCACCACCAAACCTTTCTGGCACAGGACATAAACATAATTGCCCGCGATGGTCAAATAACGCGCACCGTTTAAAATGCCGCCGGGATTAAACGTGACCTCCCGTTTCAAAAAGTTGTTCGTCGGATCGCCGTCGGACAACGTCATGACATCCACTAAAATCAGGCCTTCGTAATGGTCTGTGATGTATGCGTAGCCATAAAGGGGATGCAGGGGTTTTTCCTGATTGTCCGGATTCTCGAGCGCGGCCTTTCTTTTGGTGTCGATGGGCATGTTGGTTGGCAGCGCCACCGCCGTGGCGAATTTGGTTTTGACCTGGGTATCCTGCCCGAATGGCGAAACCGACGCGGACACGATGCGCTGCGAGAATGCTTTGTTGTCGATATTGGCCACGTCGTATACGCGCAGCCCGTCCGGACCGTTGGCGGTGTAGAGATATTCGCCGCGCAGCTGCAAACTCCGGATGTGATCGCCGCCGTGGTGGCGGGCTGTCTGCAGCTGCTGCTTATCGGAGAGATGTTTCTTGTAATTGTCGGGATATGCCAACTTCTGCAGGTAACTGCCGATGACCGCCTGCGGCTCGCCGTCCTCGGTTACGGCAACGGCCTCGAGACCATCCTGGCCCTCAGCGACGTAAACATACTTTCCCATGAAGTTCACGAAATTGGTGCCCTGCAACAGCAGTTGCGCCATCCAGGCGTTGTTGTCGTTGTCGGTCGAAATATGGCAATCTGTGCAGGTGCGGGTTTCCACCTTGCGCACTGTATGGGCAAAATGCGGATTAAACGCTTGACTGCTATAACCCGGCGCGGAGATCGGCGGTTGCTGCAAATAAATCTGCTCGCGATTGGCATTCTTAGAGCTCAACACCAGAGCGCTGCTGGAGCGCGCGGTGGTAATTTTGTTGCCCTTGGTTGTTCCGTTGATGCAAAGCATGAATCCGTCGTCGCGAACCACCTGCGGGTTGTAGGTTGTCCAGTTGCGGCTTTCGCTGCCTTCGAAGTGGTTCATCGATTTTTTCCAGTTGGCTTGCTGCGGCAGGTGGCAGCCAAAGCAATTGGTAATCCACGAGGTGTGGCAGGACTGGCATTCCATTTTTTGCGACGCGTGCGCCAGCCGTGCTTCATCGATGCCATCGGCCGTTTGCATGGTGCCGCCCCTGGCAATCAATTTGGCCGCGTACGATTTGGGATTGTACTCGCTCGAGTTGGGATCGATGGAATCGTGCACTTGACTGATCTCCCATTTCAAAGCGTCGCTCATCATCGATCGCTGAATGCGTTTGTCGCCGCTTACCTCAAAGCGGGCATCGCGAAATGGTGTTTGCATCAGCGTCAGGTCGGTGCCGCCGTCGGGCGCCGCCACGCCGGAGGTTTTGAATGTTGCGTATTCAGTGACCGTGCCGTGGCAATCCACACATTGAATTTCGATGGCGTTGTGAAATTCGCCATAGAGCTTGCCGTTGCCGTGGACGTCTTGCTCGAAGTGGCAGTCGATGCAGTGCATGCCTTTCTCGAGATGGATGTCTTTCAAATGCACTGCCTTCTGCGCGTTTTGGCACGCCTCGTTGCAAAAGGAATCAGCGCCGGCGATCGGCACGACGCCGTGAAGTTTGTGCTCGGAGTTCTCCGGAATGACGATGCCATCCTTATCCAGTAAATTACCTTTGCGATCTTTATTGAACACGGCCCGGAAGATCCAGCCGTGGCCGTGATAATCGGAAAACTGCGTGTCTTCAAGTTTTGGATTGAGTTTGCTGACGTTGGCGAGAAAGCGGCGGTCCGCCCAGTTCCCCCGCAACACCGCTTCTTCCGGATTGCGTTCGAGTAGCGCATGCTGGTCGTCCGCTGAAAGCTCCCGTTGCTGTTCCGGATACATGGCCTGGCCGTCGGTTTCGTAATCCCACATTTGAAAACCGTAAAACGTGTTGAGAAATCCGTTGGGCTGGTGCATGTGACAGGTCATGCACTGACTCGACGGAATACTGCGTGTGAATTGATGCTGAATCGGGTGGCCTTCCTGCTTTTTGGAGATGGCTTTGTCAGCGGTGGCGCTGACGCCGGTGTTGCCGTATTTGGCGTAGGCACCGGAGTGCACCGGCGAGCGATCGTTGGCGTACACCACGTGGCAGGCGGTGCAGCCGCCGGACCGATAGTCGCCCGGTTGGTCATTCGTCCCCATGAACGACAGATGCGGATCATTGAGCCGGGTTTTGTGCAGGTTGAGTACCGGCGAACTGATGCGGAGCTGCGTGCCAAGACCGCGATCGCCCACCTTCATGTCGGGCCGGCCAGGATCCTCCAAACCCGGTATGCCAATGTTGGAGGGATTGATGCGGGGAATTTTTCCACCGCGCTCAAAAGTCCGGAACATGTCGGTCACCTGGCTGATTTCCCATCGCGGCAACGGCAGGACAAACGGCAGCACACCACGGTTCTGGGTTTCCTCCACGGTCGGAGGCGGCACGGTGTTGATGCGCTGGGCTGTGCCATCCCGGCTGTAACTCTCGCCTAAATTATAGACTTTGTTGGAAACGACGCCATTGTTGTAGGCGGCACCGCCAAACAACAGAGTTGACGTCGTCATCATGCTTTTCTGAATGTTCAGCACTTCCTGCGGATGGCAGGAACCGCAGGTCTCATCGACGACGCGCAGATCGCCCGGGTTGACAAACTTGATGAACTCTGGCTTTTCTTCATTGAGAATCGTGAACGACTGCTTGGGATTCGCCGACGTTTCCCAAACGTCCGGGAATCTGGGTTTGACGTGCGCTTTGTCCTGAGTCTTGGCAATCGGGTTGCCACCGTGACAATCGGTGCAGCCTAACTTGACCGCCGGCGAGGCATGCATATTCTCGATGCCGCGATGGCAGGTCAGGCAGCCCTGGCTTTTGTTCATCACATCATCCAGCGCCTGCCGCACTTGCCGCCGACCTTTCGATTTAACGTCATCGGTGTTTTGGGATTCTCCCCTTTGCGGGGGTGTCGGGGGGGATGCTTCCTCTTTCGATTTCGCATCGTCCGTCTTTTGAGCTTCTACATTACCGACGAAAAAAACCGTCAAGCAGAGCGCTATTGATATGACCCGTCCTTCTAGAAAACATTTGTGGCCAACTCTCTTGAGGCAGTCCGAAATGGGTCGGGAGGCTGTCACTCCCGTACTTTGATGTACCTTCATCGCTTCCCTCGTTTTATCTTCGCCCTTATTAAGCTGACAAAATCAAAACGTAAAAACAAAGCTGGAAAACAGAGCGAACTGAACTTTTGAAGACTCATACAGATCGCGGAAACCGCCCAACGGGGTGAACGCACTCAGGGAAAAAGTTATGGCGGCGTTGTTGTTGAGAAAGGGTCGATACAAAACCCCGACACCCGTGTCGACGCCAACCTCGTTTCGAATTCCCCCCTGATTGAGAAAAAACGCTAGCGCTGAGGTATCAACAAACCGGATGTAGTTGGCGTTGACCACAAACTCAGTCTTCGGAGTGAGATCCATATCGAAGCCAAGGTTAGCAATCATCAAACCGGGATTGACAAAGTTTGCCTGGCCCTCGGCTTTACTCGGCCGCAGACTCGGAACCAAGCTCAACTTGTTGGTGAGGTTCACGCCTAACAAACGAATGCGCTGATTACTCCAGTAGCTGAACGGTCCGCCCGCAAAGAACGGCACATCCAGAATGGTATCGAAGCCCTGACCGGTGCCATCCAGCGGATTAGAATCGCCGGATGAGAAAAACCCGGAGGTGCGCAGCCGCAGCCAGTCTTTGTCGATGGACAGCTCCAGCGCGGCCATTTGCGCGCGGATGTCGATGGGCCGACCAGCCAGCGCATTGAAGCTGTCTTTGCCGAGGACCTGGTAAAACGCGTGATTGATGTTCAAGCGTCCGAAATGGCCATCTCCGGCCCAGCCGAGATAAAACGCTTTGATGTCGTGTGGCTGGCTGTTGCCGATCACCGCCGGGCGCACCGTGACACCGTTTTCATCGACATATACGCTCGGCTTGTCGTGATTGTAATGAAAGCTGAGCTGGGTGGTGTAACCGAGACTCAGAAAATCTTGTTTATAGAGATTGAAAATGAAGACCTCCTGATCCCGAAGGTCGAACACCGTATTGAGCTCGCTATTGGTGTCTTTCTCCAGCAAGTTGAAGTAAGCAAAATTGTACTGGAAGCGATTGGAGCCGGCGCTGCCAAAAACCCGCGCACCGAGGTTGAAGTCATCAAAAATGAAGCCGCGAAAGTCACTCTTGAATGGCTGAATACCGCCTTTGAATGAAACAAAATCGTACTGGGCGCTCAAATCGAAGAGGTGTTTTTCCAGGAAAAGCTCCTGCAGGGCGAAGTGATCATCATAGCGTTTGGTGCCCTGCTGCACATTGACGTTGACGTCGTTGTTTTCTTTGCTGTCGAGGTAATTCAGATTGAACACGGAGGTCATTTTGATTTCAAAATCGCGTGGTCGAAATGCGGTGTTACCGTGATACAGCTCCAGGGACAATCTGAGATTTTCATTCATGAAAAAGCGCTCGGCATCCCCAAAGAACCCCTGGTTGTTAGGCTGGTTGGTGCTCACCGCGCTGGGAGTCGGCACGGCGGATGCTTCGAAAAAGCTTTCCGTGCTCGCGGTGAAAACAAAAAACGTGTTCTGCCCGATGATCGGGAAATCGCCCTTCAGCAGGTTTTGATTATACGGGTCGATAAGCCGGCCCTTGACATTCAGCTCGTAGGGCCGCAATTTGATGCTGCGCCAGCGATCCGGCATCGGCACAAAATGCGGCACATCCTGTTGGGCGCGCTCCTGTTTGACGGAATCGGCCTTTGAAGGGGTCAATTCCCCCGGCGGTGCGCTCCACCCCCACTGAAATGTGAACAGAACCGAAAGGAGCAGAACCGCAATTTGCGGTAGTTTGGAAATAGTCATGATCGGTGCCTCTTGCACTGAAGTGGTGATCGATTGGCATTCGTCAACGATGCCATCGCTCGGAGCGATGGCATCGGTTTTGAGCAGATATCACAAATCCGGATTGCGCGGAAATTTCACATATGGCAGCCGCACATTCAGATAGAAAAATTGATCGCTGCGAATCTGCGGTGTGGGTTCAAACCCTGCCGCGCCGGCAGCGGCGATATAATCGTCTTGATCGACGCCGTCACCGCTCACCCCAATTCCCCCGGCAAGCTGACCGTTTTTGTAGAGCGGTATGCCGCCCGGAAAAATGGTGATGCCGTTGCCGAATGGTGCCAGTGCGATGTTCTGCTGCCAGCGGTAATCGTTGAGCGGCAGAATCGGATCCGGGATAAACAGCGGCCCCGGCTGCGGGAACGTGCCGTTGGTCGGCTGATCGATTCCGGGTGGAAAAAAACGCTGGCTCAAAAATCCCGCCGCCCGGGTGGTCACCGCAAGCGGCTGATCGACCGGCATCCCCAGCACCTGGCGAATTTGCGCGCCGAATAAATTGTTAGGGTCGCTGAACGCCACCACGGTCCTGGCTTTTTGTCCTGAGACATCGTAGCTGAATAAAGTAGCGTCGGGGGTACGCCACACCCCCAGAATGGTGCCATCGACATCCGCCACACTGATGAAAACTCGCGCACTTGAATTGAAGGGGCGACGAATCGCAGCCCGGGTTTGATTCGCTTTAGCCACCGCCTGATCGATGATGAGCTGCACATCGGCCGCTGCCAAGACCTGTCCTGCAATGACATTGTAATTATGCAGGCCGTCACCCAAATCCACTGGACCTTGATCTGGTAAGGCGACTGGATTGAGCAATGGGAAAGTCGGATCGAGGGTACCGAGGTTGCTCAAATCTGAAAAGTTCAGCGTGAAATTTGATGGCGGCGTCTGCGCAATCTGATAAGGCAATTGCACGCCGTCGATAAAAATCGTATCAGCCCGCCTGTCACCTGGCACGGAATAGCCGATGACCGCTCCCAGCGCGATAGCCTCGTCCGCGATCGGAATGCCGCTGCCACAATCGATGAGGAAGCTGGCTGGCAGTCGTCCCACCGTTCCGAAGCTGCTCACCCCCAATCCGCCTGCTAACAAACCATTCTTGAATACGGGTACGCCGCCCGGAACACCGGTCAATCCCTGCTGCCCGTTGCCGATTTGTCCCGGAGGCGCGCTGTTGTTGGGCTGCATGTCGCCGCCGCCTAAACTCGAAAAGGGCACCCCGTAAAGTGGTCCACCCGGCGTGTTGGCGATGCCTGGCGGAAAGTGCGAGCGGGTGATGAAGCAGGCGGTCAATGTGGTGAACCCATGCTGGTTACTACTGAGGTACGCGGCCGTCCGCGCTTTGGGTACGGCACCTACATTGACGTCCCAGGTCGAGCCCTGGGTATTGGTCATGCTGTAAATCGCCAGGATGTTGCCGACGCGATCCGTTACCGCAACGACCACTTGCTGGTTGAGGCGCTGCGCCTGGTCGACCGCCTGCGTCAACAACCGCTGGACATCGTCAGATGTTAAAACGGGAGTGGGTTGTGGCGTCGGCGAAGTCGGCGCGTTGCCCGTCGAACAACTTGAGAATACTAAGTAAAAGCCAAGTGTGATAACAATGAACAAAAATGTGATCCGGATTCTTTTAGATTTCAACATGACGACCTCTTTGTTGCTAATCCAATAATTCACAAATATGGTTTACAAGGCGGCTTCATTGAGTAATAGGGTATCAATGGACTAATGGAGCACCTGGCATGGCGCAAAGCGCACGGCGCAAAAGCTCTTTGCTCTATGCCCCATGCGCTTTGCTCCTTTGCTGCGCGCCGCCATAAGTAGCCTTGACATCTCGGCTAATTATTCAGCGCCCCGGCCGCAATCCAATCGCTGATCTGCTTGATTTGTGCTTGGCTCAGCAGATTGTTTCCACCCGGAGGCATGACCGCGCCGTTCACGCCGTTGCCCTGAATGATATCCAGAAGGTAGCTGTTATTGGGAGTGTTAGCGGCAACGCGTTGTTTGTTGGGATTGTGCAGTGACTGCACGCCCACCAGACTGGTGAATGATTGCCCCTGGTTATCCAGCCGGAATGGCGCCAGGCCGCCCGCGACATGACATGGCGCAATGCCGCATCTCGTACTAAAAGTGTTAGCTTGAATGCTGCTGAGGGTTGGTTGATTGCCCGGGTTGGGAACGGGGTTTGGGGTGACAATACCGGTGTCCTGCACGCGTCCGCAGGCTATGAGGATGACGAGGTATGCCAAAAAGAGCAGCCAGATACTCTTCCTTAAGTTTCTCATGTTCTTTACTCCTACTTTTTCGGGATGAGAGTGATGTGACTTTGTTGCGTTATCAGATCAACTGAGGACTGTGTTGCTGGCAAGTCGTATGCCATTAAGGAGGTGACAGGGCCAAGCTTAATTTTCGTAAGAGCTTAGGTCTTGAATCAAAATCGCCTTTGACTTTCATCTACCGACGAGTTACTTCGATATTGTAAGACAAATTTGTAAAAGGGCAAGGGTAGCTCACTACGGAGATCCCCTGCTGTAGTCACTTTATTTGTTAATTCGAGCGCGGGGAAGGAAGACATGGCGGTCGAACACTCTGTGGTATCAAACTTGCTTAAGGAGTCGCGAATTAGTTAGTAAAACTGAGGAGAGATGCTATGCAGGCAAAATTGATCTGCAAGTCCGATAAGGGCACACAAGAGTTGCGTATCGACAATGAAGCGACGATTGGCAAAGACTCAGGCAACTCTATCGTGCTTGCGGAAAACAATATTTCAAGAAGGCACGCTCGTATCTTTTTTGACGCGGGGGAAAACAGCTTCATATTGGAAGATCTCAAAAGCCGTAACGGGACAAGACTCGATGGGGAACGCGTGTACGGCAAAGAGCGGCTGGATAACCTCCATGTCATTACTTTTGGCAATCAATTCGATTTATTCTTCCAGGTTGTCAGAAATGAAGAAGAGTCGGTTGACTCAGAAGTAATCGAAACGAGTCCCGTGAGACAGACTGATGTAACTGTGGTCGAGCATGATTTCAACGGTGCGCAGAATTCCAAAACCGTCTTCGACGATGGGTTTATTGAAATGCCGGAAATTCTTACCGGCACCCGCAAACGGCCGTCCGTTGATTCTAAACTGGTCGCAATCCAAGCTGATTCTATCTTGAGTGATGACGAGGGGACGATCGCGACTCCGGAACCCGATTTGCCGTTTGAGGAAGCGGACCTCGCTTCTTCCTTCACTTTGGTAATTGCAGGCTTAAACCAGAAGTATCGGCTCAAGCAGGGCAAAAACGTCATTGGCCGCACCTCGCGTTGCGACATTGCCATCCGGCATGAAACCGTGTCGCGGCAGCATGCTTGCATTTCCGTTAAGAATGACAAAGTTCGAATTCACGACCTAAATAGCAAGAATCACACGTTTGTCGGTCGGCGCCGAGTGCTGCAGGTGACTGAAATCACCCCTTTCGCGTCCCTGAGATTTGGTGAAGTCGACGCCGAACTGAAGCATGAAAAATGAAATGCCGGTGACCTGAAGAAAATTATCTGGTTTTAATTTTAGCAGGTAGGACCTCGTTTGGAGGTTCTACCTTTTTTGTTTCAAATGGTATTCCAGACCAGGGGAAAAATTTTCTTGCATTTAACTAAAAGGTTCTTAATTTTATATCAAGTATTTGCAGGATAAAAGTAGAGGGGGAATATTATTTGGGGGTGGATTACAAATATTGTCTCCTAATCGTTGTCGCTATTTTCCGACATCCATCTGCCCTTCGCTGCTCTACTTTTTTCAATCACTAATATTCCGCAGTTTTTGATTAAGCTTCTATCTTTTAATCAACACATTTTGCGGGTTGCTAAGTTACCGAAACTCTGAATCCAATCCTCATCCCAGGGCTTGATATGTTTCCACGAGTTGGACATCATGCCTGGCTTTCATCAACGTACTGTCAACGTGAAGAGGTTCGGTTTTTTGCTGCCGGATTCCATAAGCCAGCCAGGGTAAGCATTCCCGGAAATCGATTTGGTGGAAGTTTTCGGGATATTTCGATCGTCACGAGCCGTGATTATCTCCGGGTAAGAAATTTAATCTAGTGATCCCTCATGCGCATCCTAGTCATAGACGATGAAAAGGAAGTGGCCGACCTGATCCGCCGCGCACTGCGGGAGGAATCTCATGCTGTCGACACGGCTTGCGAAGGCCAGCGCGGCGAGGAAATGGCTGCATCTGAAGACTACGACTTGATCATACTCGACATCATGTTGCCAAAAAGGAACGGGCTGGAAGTACTCAGTCACCTGCGCGAAGAAGGCTTCACAACCCCGGTTCTTTTGTTAACGGCGCGCGACAAAGTATCTGACCGCGTGGCCGGTTTGGATGCCGGCGCTGACGACTACCTGGGCAAACCGTTTGCCGTTGCTGAATTGCGTGCAAGAGTACGCGCACTCTTGAGGCGCCAATCAGATTGTAAAGCCTCTCTACTCTCCGTCGGCGATCTGACGATGGATACCTCTTCTCATGAAGTCCGGAAGGAGGAGAATCCAATTGAACTCACCGCTCGTGAATACGCGATTCTGGAGTATCTTTTGCGAAACAAAGGCCGACTGCTGACCAAAGGCATGATCGCCGAACACGTCTGGGATTATCATTTCGACAGCGATTTCAACCTCATTGAAGTCTATATCAGGCGTCTGCGCCAAAAAATTGAGCACCCCGATGAACATCGTCTAATACATACGGTGCGGAACAGCGGTTATGTCATCAGGGACCCCGAAGTATGACGTTGACGATTCGTGGCCGCCTGACGATTTGGTTCACGCTGGCGTTTTCTGGGGTGATGCTTTTGGTGCTCGGTGTGCTGGCGCTTGAGATTGACAGGCAACTCGATAATGAAATCCGCGGCGCCCTGATTGCCGAAGAACACTGGATAAGAACGCTGGTCGTGGCGGAAGGACTCCCTTTCTCGACGGCCAAAGGAAGCGAATACGATTCGCTGGCGGCTCGTCTACACGACGTATTGGAAGAGCGTTATGGATTGAACCGACAATTTGTTCTCCTGAATCTTCAGGACATAAGTGGGGAGGTTCCTGGAAGCGAATACGATTCCTTGGCTGTTGCTGAACGGGAAGAACTGGAAGAGCGTTACAGCTTGCGGCGACGATTTGCGTTGCTGGCTCTCGAGCGCGTAGGTGGGAAAGCGTTTTTAACCGGTGGCATGACAAATGTAGAACAGCTTCTTCCGGCTGATCTGCTTGACCGACCCGCCGGTTACTACAGTATCACTATTACGGATGATCGTTTTCTGGTACGGGTATTCCAAAGCCACTGGGGCGCGGCCGCGGTGGGTGTGGTGAATGAAACAATTTTTGAAGTCGGGGAGCGAGTTGGGATGACCCTGGTTTTGATTCTACCTCTGGCCCTGCTCTTCGCTGTCGCTGGTGGCTGGTTGATGGCAAAGCTGGCGCTGCGTCCCGCGGTAGCAGCCGCTGGTGCCGCCGAGTCCATCTCATTAGCCAATCTCACGGAACGGTTACCAGCCTATGCTGGCAAAGATGAATTCGGCTCCCTGGTCGCGACTCTCAACCGCATGATCGCGCGTTTAGAGGAGGGTGTCAAACGCTTGCAGCAATTCACGCAGGATGCCGCGCACGAGCTACGCACTCCCCTGACCATTCTGCGCGGGGACTTGGAATTGGCCTATCAAGAAGAAGATACCCCTGAAGAAACCCGTGCCTGGCTGCAAAGGGCCCTGGATCGGGTCATTGGGTTCGGGCATATCGTCGATAATCTGATGCTGCTGGCGCGTTCAGACTCCGGTGACTATCCCATCAACAAAACGACTTTTCGCCTGGATAAGACCGTCAATGAAGTTTTTGAGGACCTGCAAATTCTCGCCGAAAGCCGAGCGATCTCTTTGCATCTGCAAAATAGTGAGCCGGTAGAGTTTTCGGGAGACGAAATGCTCATGCGCCGCCTGCTCTTCAATTTGTGTGACAATGCGCTGAAATATACTTCACAAGGCCGTATTGAGCTTAGTTTGAAAAGAGATAGCGCCAAAATTGAACTAACCATCAGCGATACCGGCAAAGGCATCCCGGCCGAAGATTTACCCCACATTTTTGATCGGTTTTATCGCGTTGACAAATCCCGCTCCAGCGACACGGGCGGTAGCGGCCTCGGCCTCGCCATCTGCAAATGGATCGTTGCTGCCCATCACGGTGAGATCACGCTTAACAGTGTTGTCGGGTCTGGAACGACGGTGATGATTAGCTTCCCCA
>DASWHH010000657.1:0-1600 GCA_036398295.1 bacterium | reverse complement strand
GAGTCGATCGTCAGGCAATTCTACAACGACGCGGTGTCGGCGATGGGCCGTGGCGATCAGGCCTCGGCGTTAGCAGCGCTGGAAAAAGTCCGCCATTTGCATCCGCAATTCAAAGACGCGGAGTCGCTGATTACTAAACTGGAAAGCGAACTCAAGTCTGAGCCAGTGGCGGCGGATTCAACATTGGCTAGCTATTATAAATCGCTTCATGAAGATGCAGTCAAAGCTCTGAATAACGAAAACTGGCTACAGGCGGTATTGAGGCTTGAAAAATTGCGGGTGCTCAAACCGGACGATCAAGATGTGATGAAGCTGTTGGCGCACGCGCGTGCAAATCTGAAGCTGGCTCCATCTGCGAACGCCGCAAACGCCCGATCAAAATATTCGTCGCGGGTCTACTTAGCTGGGGCTTGCGTAGCCCTGGTGATGGTGCCACTCTTGGGTTTCTGGTTTTTTTCAGCAACCTCACGCGCGCGTTTCCAGTTCTTGCGCGGTAATTATGTTCGCGCTTCCCAGATTTACGAACGGCTGTTGAGCCAGCATCCGGAGAAAGTCAAGCTTTACATCAAACTCGCCAACATCTATTTGATTTCCGGACGCGACGACGACCGCGCGTTCAGAGTTTTCAAAACCATTGTCAACCTAAATCTGGCTCCTCACATTCATCCACAAATAAACTCAGTCTTAGCACAACGCTATTTGACCAACGGCACCAGCAATCCCGATGCCATTGCCGTTTTGGAAAATGCTTTGAAAACCGAGCAGAGCAAAGAGAACAACCTTTAGTTTGATTTGAGGCCGAATGTCCCACAGCGAAGCAGATCCTCACACCGACAAAATTCAGCAACTTTTGTTCGCGCTGGGAAAAGCGTATTTGGAACGACATGAATATGCCCAGGCGCAAGAAAAATTTCGGCAATTGTTGGAAATCGGCGTTGACAACCCTGACGTCGTCCTAAACGCAGCCCTGTCTGCACTCTCATTGCACGACCTTTCCAATTCTGCGCTGCAACTCTATGAAAGAGCGGTGGCCGCCAACCCACACTCGCGAGCCCTGCTAGAAAATCTGAGCGCGCTTTTTGTTCGAGCAGAAGTCAAAACCGCCTTCGCCGATGAAATCATTCAGCTGGCTATGAATGTGGAAACCGAAAGTATGGCGTTGCTGCCGCCCTCGGATTCAGCTCAGCGGGACGTGCTCGAGAATTTATGGTGGCAGGGGCAGTTCGATGGAGCGTTGGTTTTTCTCGATGACAATCATTACAGCGCCCAGGCGGTAGATCTGGCATTAACCTTCGCCTACCAGGCTATCGCAAAGGACGAAACGATTCACGATGAAGAAAAAGTAGCTCGCATTCTCAATGCCCTTGAACAGATCTCGCCGGCGGAGTCATTAACCTCTCTACGGGACTATTTGACCCTCCGACTGAGCCTGCCGGAAATTCTCCATGAAACTGACACGCATAACGACGACCTCGAGGAATTTCGGTTTATCCTCGGCCTTATTTCGATGGAAGATTTTTTCAGCCAACTCAAAAATGGCGTGCAAAGAGAGCGCTTCATCCTCAGAAAGTTTGATCTCAAAACCGAAATTCTCGACGCC
>DASWHH010000656.1:0-6103 GCA_036398295.1 bacterium | reverse complement strand
ATCCCAGAAGCCGCGGTTGTTGGTGTTCTCGAAAAATCCCACCGTGTGGCATTCGATACACGCTTCACTGTAATTGGGGTTCTTCAGCCCATCAATGGCTTCCTCGAAAAACGTCGCGTGGCCGGTCTCGCTCCAGGTTTCGGTGTTGCCGGAGTGGCAGAGGCCGCACTGTCCCGCAGCAATATTCGGGGTCGCGCCGCCTACGGTGCCAACGCCCACATATTTTCCGCTGGTGATGGTGACGCTGCCATTGCCCGTTCCGCCGGCGGTAGTAATTTCGACATCAACCACAAACTGCCCGGTGGTGTCCGGACGAAACGTGGTGCGCACGGTGTTGGTGCTGTCCAGCGTCACAGTAGAGCCGGTGGGCTGGGTGGTGAGCGTCCATGTAACAGCGGTGATTTCCTGTCCGGCGCTTTCCGTCGCCAACAAATAAACTTGTTCTTCCATTCCTACTACTTTTAGCCCGGTGGACGGATGGGTTGTCCGCCCGGCATCGGCTAATTCCTGCGGACTCCAAGCCTCCACAACGATGACCGCTTGCGGGACCTGGGCCGCACCGCTGCCAAACCAGGTGAGCATGATCAACAGCACGAACCCATTAACCAATCTCAACGGTTTCATACCACCTCCATGGTTAGGATACAGTTGATGAACGAAAATATGCTGGAGCGAGAAGTGAACCTATAGATACTAAAGCAAATGGTGACTGGCAAGGGTTGTAACGATAAATTAATAAAGAATATCGAATATCGAACAAGGAATGTCGAATTTCGAAATAGATACGTCACTCAAAATTCAGTATTCGACATTCGATATTCATTATTAGGTTTAGAAGCTGAAAGCTTGATGGCCAAAAATGGCAGGGGGGAAGCTTGGGCGCTTCCCCCCTACGGTACCGGGCTTACTGGAAGGGCGATAGTTCGTTACTTCATCAAGATCATCTTCTTAACTGCAGTGTAGCTGTTGGTCTGAATTTTGTAGAAATAGACTCCGGACGTCAAATTGTCGGCGCTGACGGTCCACTGATGTTGCCCGGCTTCCATGTGACCATCGATAAGCGTCATGACTTCTTCGCCTAACATGTTATAGATGGAGAGCACCACGTTGCCCGATGCCTTCAAATCAAACTTGATCGCAGTGGTCGGGTTGAACGGGTTCGGATAGTTTTGGTACAGGGCATATTCCTTCGGCAGTACGCCGCCGTTGCCTTCCACCGAGGTGACGAGTAGCGAGAACTCATTGGAGTATGCGCTTTCGTTGCCGGAGAAATCATGGGCGGAGACGCGATAGTAGTAAGTTGTGCCTATGGCAACGCCGCTGTCCTGATAGTTATTCTCAGTGAGCTGGGCCAAAGGATCGTTAGACTTCGGATCGAACCCAGAAGTGGTCGAGCGATAAAGCGTGAAGTAATTGAAGTCCTTGTCCAGCGAAGCGTTCCAATTCAGGAAAATGGAGTTGAATCTCTCCAGTCCGGAGACATTGGCCGGAGCCTCCGGCGCCAGGTTGTCAATCGAATAGCCACTGTCCGGTGCGGTTTCAGTGGTCTGGCCGCTGCTGCGGTGGCCGGCAACGTAGAAGTAAGACCAGTGGATGCCGGCGGCAGTGCTGTCAAACAAGGTTGGGACTACCGTGCTATAGACGCCGAGGTTCGAGGCCGGAACCTGATCGACGAAATCCCACCAGCCAGAGTTGATCACGAAGAAACGCTTGCCAATGTTGGCCGGCGTAGCTTGCGCATACAGTTCCTCTTTGGAGAGGGCTTCGGCGCTGGTTTTTCCAACGACGTCGTCAACTCTTCTCCACAGAGAATAACTCTCGACCGGGTCGCTGCTAATGCCGTCGCCGGGGAAGCCGTCCCACGCGAGGCGCACTTGCTTGCCTTGATCATTCGGCACGTCGGCGATGGAGATAATTTCGGCAGCGCCAATGTCGCCGGTGGTCAAAGAAGCAATCGAACGGCGCAGTATATTGATGGAATACGCTGCGTTATGAGCGCCGAAACTGCGGTCTTCTTCGACAAAAAGGAAATTGAACCACGCTTTGGCGAGCAGCTTACGCGCTTCGATTTTTTCTGGCGGATCGCTTGCAGTCCACTTGAAATTCGCGTTGACTTCAGCCGTTGTGCTATGGGGCGGCAGAAGCTCTTCCAATCTGTGCAGCAACCCTTCGATTTCATGGCGTGAGGATTCGATCGTGCCGTCATCGTCCCAGTCAGCCTTTGCCAGGATGTCGTCAAACGATTGCATCGGGCCATGGCAGGTCTGGCAGACTGCGACGTGCTCGATATCATCCGAATGATCGTCTGGCGTGCCGTTGTCATCACGCATTGCAAAGGTGTGCGAGCCGACTTTGTCGTGGCCGGGTTGGCCTGCCTCAGGCGTTGGCTGCATGTGGCAGGCGACGCAAGCATCGGCAAGCGCGAACTTATGTCCGGACGAACCGGTGGGCAGGCCATACTCGATCGCGTTGGAGCCATCGACCATGTCCGCTTGATTGCTGTAGTGTGGACCAAAGTGCGTGCTGAGGTTATTTGGATTATTCACATAGTCGGCAGCATCGCGGCGGCTGATGTGGCACTGCATACAGACTTTGCCCATACCGCCATAATTGACGACCGTCAGCGTATCGCCAAGCTGCACGTTATCCAAGGTGCGAACCTGGTGCGGCAACTCAGAGCGGTGCGGGTCGTGGCAGACCGCGCAGCTGATTTGTGAAGAGCCGATCTCTGGGCGAGTGTCAGGCGTTCTCACGTCGACGCGGCGAATGAAGCCCCAGCCGGAATGGCATTTGGCGCAACCAGAAGATGCTGGACGATTCGCAACTGATTCGAACTCGGCATTCGGAATGCCATGCACTGAGTTTTTCCACTGCGTGCTGATACGATGATAGGGCGCTTCCTCATGGCAGCGTCCGCAAACACCCTCGTCAAGCGACATTTCGGTTTTGCTTTTGACGCCTTTGTGCTGGCTGCCGGGGCCGTGGCAGCTTTCGCATTGAATATTGGAGACAGCCGCCAGTGCCGGAAAGTTGGCGACGATGTCATCCCAGTTGCCGGGCTGCAATGTGTCCGGGAACTGCCAACCTAATTGATTGGCCACATCCCAGAAACCGCCATTGTGGACATCTGCGAAAAATCCCACGGTGTGGCACTCGATGCAAGCTTCATTATAGTGATCGCTGGCCAGCCCGTCGATGCCTTTTTCAAAAAGCGTGGCGTGTCCGGTCTGACTCCAGGCTTCCGTATTGGCGGAGTGACACAAACCGCACTGCCCGATTACCACATTCGGGGTTGCGCCGCCGACCGTTCCAACGCCGACGTATTTGGCGCTGGTGATCGTGACGCTGGCCGTTGCGGATCCGCCAGCGGTGTTGATTTGCACGTCAATCACAAACTGGCCTTCGACGTCCGGTTTGAACGTCGTGCGCCGGCTCGTGGTGCTATCCAGGGTCGCTGTGGAGCCATTGGGTTTCGTGGTTAGTGTCCACGCCACACTGGTTATTTCCTGCCCCGCACTTTCCTTTGCTAACAAATAAACTTGTTCTTCCACGCCTACAACTTTGAGCCCGGTAGATGGGTGCGAAGTCCAACCCAGATCATGCAATTCCTGGGGACTCCACGATTCCACCACAATAACCGCTTGCGGGGCTTGGGCCGCGCCGGTGCCAAACAGCGCGAGTATGCCGAACAGGGCGGCCCAGATTGATAATCTCAACGGTTTCATAACACCTCCATGATTAATTAGGAAATATCTTGCCACAAATGATATGCAATTGGCAACTTTTCATCGGCGCTCGATAATACAATCGCCGTACCACGAGTTGATGGTTTTTGACTGTATCGTGACGGCGTCGCAACCTACAGTTAATGCTAAGCTTGCACCGTCACGAAAAAGCGGTCAAAATCTTGGCCAGGGATGTTTTTGCGAAATGAGAAATCCGTGTCACACTTTTTGGGAGAGGAGGGGCGCAAATGCTTGTTTTTTATAAGAACGTGATTTGAGACAAACCGAGACCATTAGAGACAGGAATGACGCTTTTTTGTGGGGGGGCCCCCCAGAGCGTAAAGCGAGCTCACACGCCTCGCTCTACGCTCTTCGTTTCACTACGAAAACGACACCGATCTACAAGCCCTTCAGAATTCGTCGCAGCAAGCGGGCATGCCCCGCCTCGTCCGCCGCCATTTCCTCGAGCTTGACCTTGAGCTCAATTTCATGCAGCGCTTCGGCTTGTTTGGCGTGTTGTATGTAACTCTCATTCTCTTCATTCAGTTTGTGCCGCCGCCGCAGCTCTTTGAGTTTGCTATTCAAGACTATTTTCTCTGTCGGCGATGCGTAGTCGATGATCAATATGCCATTGAGATGATCGATTTCGTGTTGAATGATGCGCGCCATTAATCCCGCAAATTCCTGATTGACTTCCCGTCCATCGGGACTAATCCCGCGGACGAAGATCGATTGACCACGGGCGACGTTCACATGAATATCGGGGAGGCTCAAGCATCCTTCGAGCAGACGGTCGTCGCCGTTCTTCTCAACGATTTCGGGATTCGCCAAAGCAACCAACCCTTCACCAATGTCGCCAATGATGATACGCTGTAGAACTCCCACCTGCGGTGCCGCCAGTCCGATGCCGTTATAGGTGTACATGATTTCCGCCATGCCGTTTATAAGCTCTCGCACCGCACCATCGACGTCATTGACCGGCAAGCACTTTCTGCGCAGGACAGAATCAGGATAGAGTCTAAGCTGGCACACTGACTTCATTTTCTCGAGGTTCACGTCGCAAACCTCCACCAGAGCCAGCTGAAAGAAAATTCTCCTGTTCTCAGCATCGACTGACTGAACAGACTTTTCGACATGACCACTACCTGTCCATTAATCTCCGTCTCTTTCTCTGAACAACTTTTCCAACCATACTAAATCTTCGTTTAACAAGTCCAAACGATAGTCTCTTATCCCCTTAAAAGGTATCTCCATCGCTCTCTTGCGCAATTCCTCCTGCAGTGCTTGCATGAGGACGCCTGAGTTTTTGGTAAGGATAAACAACACATTTCCTTCGATGCCGGTTAGACGCACCACCGAGTGACCAATGGGATTGGGACGCGCCGGTGCGCGGGTGGCAAAAACGCCGCGCATTCGATCATCTAAAAACGGTTTGACTTGCAAGGAATAGGCGCCGCTCAGATGAAAATGATAAATCAAAATAACATGGGAAAAGCGGTCGAGGTCCTGCAAGCCGGCCACATACTCCGGAAAAATTTCCACGCTGCCCCGCTTGCCCTTGCTTGCCGACGGCTGAATGGGCGTTTCGGATGGGCTCTTAAAAGGCGTATGAATAATCCCGATTGGTTTATAAGTGATGTTTTGCATGGCTATAGCCAAAGAAGCTTTTTCGCTCTAATCGCAGCAAATCCGCCATCACCGTAGCCTGTTTTGAAAGGTTGGATTTCGTGAATCGATTTCAAATCGCCAAAAATCGTCTGCACAATTTCAATGTCCCCGAAGCCCGCTTCGTTCAAATAGCCAACGATCTCGTTGGTGGAGTAAAACGTGGCGATGCGATAAAATTGGCTCGCGCTTTTGATCTTTTCATATTCTTTGCCGAGCGGACTGTCTTTATCCACCATGCCGATGACGAATTTGCCGTTCGGTTTTAAGATTCGTCGGAGTTCACGGAACGAGAGCACGATGTCGTCCACGAAGCAAACGGTGGTGACCATCAGCGCAAAATCGAACGACTGATCTTCAAGCGGCAGGTTTTCCGCCACGCCTTCGTGAACGGTGAGGCCGCGCTGCGCCGCCAATTCTCGCATTTTTGCGGAGGGTTCCACTCCTTCTATAATTCCGAATGGCAAGGCAAATCTCCCCGTGCCGATGCCAATTTCGATTCCCTTGCCATCTTTCGGAAGGAAGTGGCGGATGGCTTCTAACTCTGAAAGATAGACATAGCGATGCTTTTCGAACCATGCCTCGTATGCATCGAGATAGGTGTCAAAAGGTTGGGTTCTGGGCATAAATTCTCATGGAATTTTATTCAACGCTTGATCAAGGTCATCCCTGAGGTCTTCAAAATGCTCGCATCCCACTGAGATTCTCACCAA
>DASWHH010000655.1:0-3225 GCA_036398295.1 bacterium | reverse complement strand
GAACGCCCTCAAAATGTGAAACTCCTCGTCCTCGAATGAAAGGCGGCTTTTCCAGTCGGCGTCTTCCGGCGAGGAGATCATGATGAGAACTTTGAGAGGCGGAGCGTGTGCATGGAGCTTTTTACGGGAGACATAGTCGGGCAGGCATTTGGCCAGCGCAAGCTGATTGACGGCCCCCAGCGCTTGCCCGGAGATGTTGTCAACGGCCAAGCTCCACGGCAGGTTCAAAATTTCGTTATCGCTATGGAGAAGCTGCACGGCGCAATGGTCGCCGGCGCGATGCACCTCCTCCAACGTTTTTGCCAACTCCGGCGTGGCGTTGGCAATGTTGGTCAGCTCGGTTTTGAGGGCTTCGAGCACGTTCAGCCGCAGCGGGAAGCCGTCTTCGAGGTGTTTGATGACTTTGGCGTTTTGGGCTTTGAGGCTGGCGATCTGTTCGGTGGATAGATCGAGGGTGACTGATTTCCATATCATGATAGTTTCTCCGGAAAACTCCGGGCTGTCCAAAAAGTCCGAAACTCTCTATCCCGTTCGTGCTGAGCCAAGTCGAAGCACATTGTTTCTGGGATAGTTACGCGCCCTTCGACAAGCTCAGGGCGAACGGGGGTATCAACGGGTTTCATTTCCCGTTCGTGGTGAGCCTGTCGAACCACGAAGAGATGGATTCTCCCTTCGACAAGCTCCCTTCGACAAGCTCAGGGCGAACGGCAAATCGAGAGGTTCCTGCCTTTTATGAACCGTCGAATTTTCGCAAAGTTTTGGTGGTGGGCGTTTCCCCCTGCACAGTGACAGTGACGAACTTATCACAGAGCGGACAGTAGGCCTCCACTTGGCTCTGTTTGTTCTCCGTTCCCTCCACAATCTCGATGACTTTTTCAAAAACGTGTTTGGGGTCAAACGCGCACTGGACGTGATAAACGACCTTTTTGGTTTTCTTCATTTTTGGCTCACAGGTTAAAGAACAGACACGAAACGATGACGAGCGCGGCGACGAAGCAAGCGAGGCTGACGATGAGAACCGTGCGTTTCACTATCACCACCTTTCGATGCATTTTTCTTATGGACTGCACCTGTTCCGCGGCGTAGCGGTAACGAAAAGGATACACCACGAAAAACGCCGCCAGCAATGAGACCAGCCACAGCCCCGCCGCGAAGACCAGGCGGCGGTCTTGCAGGTTTTCAAAGCTATCTTTGCCGACCACGAGAAACAGCGTGAATGATATGGAGATCATCGTCGCCAGAAACTTCGCCGCGTCTTCGATTCGGTTGGGGATGTCCTGCTCGGCCTTCCAGAAATGTTCATACCAGCTTTTGGTATCCGGCGCGGCAGGCTCAGATTTAATGATTTTTGATTCGTTCATTTAATAAGCGATCCTCGCTAAAATCAAGTAATCGCGGGAGACGGTGACAATATGTTCAATTTGTTCTCTTTTTGCAAGAAAATTTACAGGCTTTTCAGAAATGAGAGAACGCTGCGGTTGAACGCTTTCGGATTTTCCAGATTTGCAAGATGCCCGGCCTCGGGTATCAACACCATTTGCGACTTTTTGATTTGACGATGAAGGTTCTCGGACAATGGCACCGGTGTCAACACATCTTCTTCGCCGACGAGAATTAACGTCGGGCAGTTAATCGTGGATAACAATGCAGTGGAATCCTCGCGGAAGGCCATCCCCAGTGAGGCATTGGCGATGCCGGCGATGGAGGTGGATGAAATGATCTCTTTCACCTCCTGCACCAGTCGGGGTTTTTTCGCCAGTGTGGTTTTTCCCAACAACTTTGGAGTCAACTGGTCGGCGATGACCCGCGCCCCCTCTTTGATGGCTTGATCCGCCAACGCCTTGCGATTTTTTTTGCCTTCGTCGGTATCGGCTTCGGCGCGAGTGTCGGCCAGGATGAGAGCTTGCACCATTTCCGGATGATTTCGATAGAATGCGAAGGCAACGTAGCCGCCCATCGAAAGTCCGCCCAAAACGAATTTGGGAATCCCGAGCTTTTGCATCAGCGCGTGGACGTCGTCTGCCAGCGCCTCAAAGGGATAGGGTTTGCCTGCCTGTGCAGACAGGCTGGTGCGCTGGCTGTCGCCAAATCCGCGAAAGTCCGGCGTTATTACTTGATACTTTTTCGACAACTCGGGAATTTGCGGCTGCCACATGGTCCGGTTTAGCGGGAAGGCATGAAGCAACACCAACGGCAGGCCGATGCCTTGCATGTCATAAGCAATGTTGATTCGGTTGACTTTAATTTGCATCGGTGATCCCTTCAGTTTTGTTGTTTATGAGTTGCCCAAGTCCTTACTGCGGTAAAGGCAATACAGCGGAGTAATGGAAAGAGCTTCTCAACTCCGTTATGAGCGTAATATCATAGTCCAACAAATCCAATACTCCATTACTCCAACAATCCATTACTCCGCATCCTTAAACCTCGATCCGCCGTCGTTTATCGTCGGTCAGGTTGTTGCTGTTCAATCCGCAAAACAATTTTTCCGAAATTTTGGTTGCTCTCCATGTGGGCATGAGCCTCGGCAGCGCGTTCGAGTGGAAACACCCGATCGATGACCGGCTTTATTTTGCCGGACTCGAAAAGAGGCAGCACCTGTTTTTGAAATTCCGCGGTCAGCATCATTTTCTCTTCCAGGGAGCGGCCCCGCAAAACGGTGCCGATGATTTGAACGCGTTTTCTCATGATGTTGCTGAGGTTGGCCTCAACCTTGGCTCCGCCTAAGAGGCCCAGGAGAATGACCCGGCCTTTGATGGCAAGGCATGCGAGATTTTTTTCCCAATAATCAGCGCCTACCATGTCGAGGATGGCGTGCACGCCTTCGGCACGGGTTTCGGCCAGGACGATCTCCTGAAAGTCCTGGGTTTTGTAGTTGATGCCGAAATCCAGTCCCAGCGCTTTGGCTCTGGCGAGCTTGTCATCCGAGCCGGCCGTACCGAAGATGGTGGCGCCAGCGACTTTCGCAAGTTGCAGCGCCGCAATGCCAACACCGCTGCCCACCGCGTGAATCAGCAACCGCTCGCCAATCTTAAGCTGGAGCTGCGGGAACAAGGCGTCGTATGCGGTCATGAAGGCTTCCGGAATGGCAGCGCCGGCTTCGAAATTTAGATTTGCTGGGATCGGCATTGCCAGCCGTTCAGGGGTGACGATTTTTTGTGAATAGCCCCCTCCGGGCAGCAGCCCCATCACCTGGCTACCCGGTTTGTAGTTGGTGACTTTCGAACC
>DASWHH010000654.1:0-5884 GCA_036398295.1 bacterium | reverse complement strand
CACTGGCAAAGTTGAAGATTTTAACATTAAACAAATTATTTACATCGACAAAAAATCGGAAATTGTATCTCATCACCGGAAAGTTTCTGCTGAGACGCAAATCGACATTGAAAAAGTCCGGTAATTGGACATTATTTGTGATCCCGAGCAAATCGGCATCCAACCCCCGCGACCAGGTGGTGTAGCGTCCGGCTCTCCACAGGGTTAAGAAACTGACTCGCCAGTCCGCCAACAGGTTGAGTCCTGCGATAGCCGGACCGAAATCCTTGGGGCTGGTGACGGTTATGTTTGACCTCAAAAACGGCCTGGGAGTAGCCTTCGTGATGTCGTTCGGTGTACGATCGAAGGATCTTTGTTCGGCCGGATTTTCATAAAACCGCAGCTTGCCAAAGTTACCGGCTCTTTCAACCAAATATGTATAATTGATGAATCCACTTAACCAGGTACCAAAACGTTTTTCAAGAGAGAGTTCTATGCCACGGACATCTTCATAAAAATTATCGTCGGCTAAGCGATAGTTCACTTTGCTGTCGGCACTGATGACCTGTACTTCGTTTGTACCCTCATTGGGTTGGTTTGTGATATCCTTATAGTAGCCAGCAACTCTAAGCAGTAGTTGATTAAATAAATTCTGTTCAAACCCGATTTCATATGCCTTGGTTCGGCTTAGTTTTAAATTCGGATTACCAATTCGTTGTACACTAACATCATTGGTTCGCTGAATCAAATACAGCCTGAGAGCTTCAGGCATGGAATAAAAATGCCCGTAATTAAAAAACAATTTGGAGTTGTCCGTGATGGGATGGGAAATTCCTAAGCGCGGACTCACATAAAGTTGTTTCTTGGTGCTGGTGGCGGGATATTGGTCCTCCGTGCCTTCGACGAAATTGCTACTAAAGAAGCCACGATTATATAAGTCTAAATCCCACCATTCGCCGCCGGGATCGGTGTAATCCAGGCGCACCCCAAGATTGGCAATTAGCCCTTTGAACTCAATTTTGTCCTGAACATACCATGCCGCGCGGACTGGCGTTCGGTCCCAGCGCGATCTCGGCCGGCCGGCTGGCAACGTCAGATCGACGCCGCCGAATCGAGCTTTGTGCTGATTCACGATGAGTTCCAGTCCGGTCTTGACCAGGTTGTTAGCATTGACCTGGCTGGTGAGATCGAAGCGAAGAGAATTAGTAAATATCTTTGTGGAGTCTCGGGAATTGCTCATGCCCACTCCCATTCTCATTCCGGCAATTCCGGAGCTCGGGAAAGGCATGAAACCTTCGGGTGCTTCGGTGACACCGTAGTTGTTTCCGAACACTCTGACAATGTTCTCGGTATCGCGGAGTCTCCGCGGAAACGTTCGATAGTGATTCTCCTGACGCTCGATCTTCACTTCATAAAATGACTTCGAGCTGAGGGTGTGGGTCAACTGAGCGCCAACGTTGTAGCGTTTAACGTCGGTCGGTGCGAAGTAATCCGGTACCCACATGATGGCGTCGATAAAGCTGCGTTGACTTAACTCAAGCGCGACGCTCTCCACGCTGCGAAAGTAGGTCGGCAAACCTAATTGGCTATTGGTAACGGCATGAATCTCGCCATACAATCCGGCGATGGTTAGCTTCATGTTTGGAGCCAAATTAGAGGTAAGTTTTAACTGAGTAATGTTATCGCGATAGGCGTCTCTGGAGAGTCGAACCAGATAGGCATTCTGTTCCCGACGGTGAGAAAAGAAGAATCGTAGGTCACCCAAAGATTTGCTAATCACCGGAAAGGGTCCACCGAATCCCATGTCAACCGTATAATCCGGGTCTTCAATATCGCCCTGTCGGCGGTGCTCCCATTTCCAGACCTCCTGGGCAGCCTGAGGGGTCAAATCATCATTGGGATCATCGTTCTGAAGTGTTCTTTCGGCTACGGCATTCCAACCTTCAAACTGGGGAAATTGTTTTTGGGTGTATTCGTCCCAGGCCCCATTCTGGGTGCCCGTCCATGCTACGGCATCATCTAAAAAAGGCCGTGCCCAATAACCGTCTGGCGCGTAGCCGGATGGACCAAAATGCTTCGCCCCCGCCGGACTGTAGCGCATGGTTATTGTGGCGTCATACCGATCACGACTCCCTTCCTTGGTCACGACATTGATCACGCCCGAGCGAATATTGCCATACTCCGCATTGAAACCACCGGTTTGAACCTGGATATCCTGAATGGAGCTCAAGCTTATTGAGGTGTAGGGAATGTTGTTTCGTTCATCCCGAAGGGTAAATCCATCTATCATAAATGCCGTTTCATCCTGGTCGCCACCACGAATCTGAATGCCTTCATCAACCGTGCCAATGATTCCGGCCTGCAGACCGATTACCTGATCTATCCGTTGTACGGGTAAAGCCTGCACCTGGGTCTCTTCGATATTGGTCTGACTGGCGGAAATATCCTTTACCACCACGGGCCTCTGTGCCACAATCGTAATCTCTTCACCCAATTCCACGACCGTCGGCTGCATCTGAAAATCGATGGTCGTGGTCAGGTCGATATTCACACGTACGCTCGAAATCACGAAGTCCTTGAAACCTATCATCTGAGCCTTCAGGGTGTAATTGCCGGGAGGCACATTCAGAATTACGTAATCACCATGAGCATCCGAAGCCGCGCCCATCGTCGATCCATCGATGATAATGTTGGCACCGGGTAGCGGCTCCTGGGTTTGAGCGTCGACCACTCTACCGGAGATTTTCCCGGTGGTACCTGCATAAAGAACGTAACTCAAACATGAACATACGAGGAAGGTGAGAAGTCGCAGATATCCCATCTCGAAGATTCTCCTCCAACTAGTTTTTACGGCAGGCCACAGCTAATGAAAGGAAAGCGAATTGAGTCAAAACTCAAGGTATAAAAATCTCGCACTTTGTCAAGCGTAATCTTAAAGACGTTTAATCTGATCCAAACTCGAATTGTTGATGGTGATAAAATCGGCAAGATATTACCGCCCGTTGGCATTCAACTTGTGTGCCAAAGATCCGGGTTCTGCAACAGCGCATTGGTTTTGGCTTTTAACTCACTGATTTTATGAATGACGCTTTGTCGGGTGAAATCGGCTCGGCGCCCGCGGATATGGTTTTTATTCCTGTTTTTGAGAATATATCTGCCCGGATTTGCATTTTTGAGAATAAACAACCCGCTGCTTTGGATCGCTTCAAAAGTATTGGCAACAATTGGCTTGAACAAATTAACCGCAGAGTTCGCCCGCCTGCCAAAGCGAAGCGGTCTGCCTGTGCAGACAGGCGGGCAGGCTGAGAACGCCGAGGCTTTAAATCCGATCTTTCGCCGATTCCTCGGGGCGGGTTTCAAATTCCGAGCGTTCTTCTGCAAATCAAACCATTCCGACTCAAACAAAAAGAAAACAACTCCGCGCTCTGTGCCTGCCCGCCAAGAGCCTCAGGCAGGCGGGCGCACTCTGCGGTGTATGAATAATGCAGGTTGGGAAATCCTTTGCAAGTTATTGTTAAAAACGTATATTGAAAAACATTGAACCAGGTTCAACCGGCGATTGAGGCCCCTGACGACCCTGAATTGTGAAGTCCGAATTCTATTTTTGGGAGGAGTTTTACCATGACCTCTAGTGAACGCATTCAGAAAGCCATGAAATTACAAAAACCCGATCGCGTGCCCGTCATGTGCCAACTCGCCCTTGGACACTACTTTCTGAATGCTGGCACGAAACCGCAGGATACCTGGTACACCTCCGCGGGGTTCGCTGAGGCCTTAATCAAATTGCAGAATCGCTACCGCTTTGATGGCATTCTCATAAATCTCCCCGGCAGAGAGCCAGATTACGAAAAGCACATCCAAAAAATCGAACGCCAGGAAGGGGAAAGCGTCATCCGTTGGAAAAATGGTAACTACACAGTCTTGCCGGATGACGACAATCCACACTACTACCTATCCGACGGCACGCGCTACTTTCCTACTTTCGCGGAAATCGAGCCAGAGGAATTGTACTATGTTGAGCCGTGGGACTTGACGGACATCACCTATCCTTTCACGTGGGGCTTTGAAACCGGGCCCAGGCCTTTTGATGACTTCTTTCCCGAATACCACTTTGATACCATCAAAATAGTCAAGAAAAAGGTAGGCGACACGGTTTCGGTGCACTCCGAGATTTTCTCGCCCTGGTCGCAGTTCCTCGAGCTGCTAAATTACGAGTACGCGCTGATGGCGATCATAGACGATCCCGGCAAGGCCAGAGCCTGTCTGGAGCGAATGACGGAGGGTGCCATCGATCTGGCTAAAAAACAGGCTGCTTGCGGTGTCGACGCCATTTTGATTTCCTCCGCATTTGCGGGCGCCGGTTTAATCTCTAAAAAGCATTATGAAGAGTTCGTCCTGCCATATGAAAAGAAAATCATTCAGGAAATCAAGAAAGATCACGACATCCCGGTCTACACGCACACCTGCGGCAGTATCGGCGACCGCCTCGATTTGATGATGGCAACCGGCACCAACGGTGTCGACACCCTCGACCCGCCCCCGCTCGGTACCGTCGATCTCGAAGAAGCCAAAAAAGCGTTGAGTGGCAAGACGTTCATCAAAGGCAACATCGACCCGGTCAACACGATGCTCTACGGCGATCAAGACGCGGTTAGGAAAGATGTAAGCTGGCGAATCAGCGTGGGTAAGCCAGATGGAGGCTATATTCTCAGCACCGCCTGCTCGGTCGCGCCCAGAACACCTCCCGAAAATATTGAGTTGCTGGCCCCGTTAGCGGAAGAATTGGGAAAATACTCCTGAAAAAAATAGTCATTTCGTCATTTGTCATTAGTCAGTGGTCATTCGCTCCCGGGAAATTTGATTTTCAGTGAATCTTTTGGCGACAGGCCTGATGACAACGAATAACTAATGACTCCAATAACCCAATAACTCAATAACTCAGTAACTTAATAACTTAGTAACTTAATAACCAATAACTCAATCGCAAATCTGACGCCTCAAAAAAACTAATCGGCATTAAAATTGCCTGAGCATAAAATACTCTTTCTCCCGAGCAAAAAATCCGCCTATTTCGAAGCCGGCACAAATTTCAGAGATGCCGCGCTGGAGTTAGGCATCGTCATTGAATCGACCTGCGCCGGCATTGGCACGTGCGCGAAGTGCAAAGTGAATATTCAAGAGGGTGCCGCACCGCCAACCGGGGGCGAAAAAGAGCTGCTTACCCCGAAAGAGCTTGCCAAAGGCATTCGCTTATCCTGCCAGGCACGAATCGAAAGCGATGGCGTTTGCGTGGTTCCCCAGGAGTCCCAGCTGTTTGGCGACCAAATTGTCACCGAGGGCAGCAAAGGACATTATCAGCTGGCGCCAGATCTGCGCAAAGTTGTGGTGAACGTCCCGCCTGCCGAGCTTGGACAAAAGTATTTTGACTTCGAGCAATTCATGACGCAACTGCGGGACAAGGCGGTCGCGGTTGCTGATTACGATTTTCATGTGGTTAGAGAGATGGTGGAACTGTTGCGCCAAAACAACTACCAGGTGACGGCGGTCGTGGATCAAAACCGGCTGCTCACAGTCGAGGCCGGCGACACCACACCAACCCTGCTCGGGGTGGCGGTGGACATCGGCACGACCACAGTTGCAGCCAAGCTCCTTAATCTGGTGAGCGGCGAGGTGACGGCGGTGGCATCTGCCGTGAATCCACAAAAAGCTTACGGCGCCGATGTGGTGGCGCGGATTAATTACACGGTCGAGCACAAAGGCGGCCTGGAGTTATTGCACCGACTCATCGTCAAGCAGATCAACGAACTGATTGCGCAGCTTTGTTCGCGAGTGGGAATTCAGGCTGATAATATCTACAAGCTGGCAGTTGCCGGTAACACGGTTATGCAGCACCTGTTTCTGAAGA
>DASWHH010000653.1:0-1932 GCA_036398295.1 bacterium | reverse complement strand
GAATACAAAGACCGGTGGAATGAGCCAGCTCATTACCATCGATACTGCAACCGGAATCGGTACCGCAGTCCATCCCACCAATACCATCGGATTTCATCAACTGGAAGCTCTGGAGTTTTCTCCGGACGGCAGATTATTTGGATTTAGCGAGACGGCCGCCAAATTTGTGCAAATCGATCCCGCTACCGGAATCGGTCGTGAATTTACAACAGTCACCGGCACTAAACTTGATATCGAAGGTCTGGCATTTACGACACCGAAAAGGTAGTTAATAGAATTGGCATACCCGACCCTCGTGATTTTTGATTTGCCATCAAATTTTCAACATCTGCTGAAAGGCATGTACTCTTTTTTAAGATTACATGCCTTTCGTCCTTAACCCCGTGGTCTTGACGAGCCCGGGGTTTTTCGTGTCTCCATTATTCCGATATTTTTCAAACCCCCTGAGAGATTTCAGCAAAAATTCATAACTATATAATTGAACACCTAAGCGTTGGACATGGTGTCCAGCAATTCTAAAGCTCTACTAACGTTAAGGAGGTACCTATGTCTACTCTAACCCAGGAAGAAATCGTCATTAAGAAAAGGAATGGCGGTACCAATGGCGATACAGCTTCCAAACTTGAAGCAGAAGGGCTGGTGTCCGATCTAGGAACCAATCGCCTGGTGAAGGTCACGCCAGAGGAAGTCAAAGCGCTGGTCGAAGCCAAATTGTTGGCTATCCTCGAACGGGCCGGGCAAAACGCCTCCCCGGAAATCGCCGAGCCGTTGGGCGAATGGGACCTGGTGGCGCTTGGTCCGATTCAGCCGGGAGCGGGCTTGTTCCCCGGACCACAGCCGTATTTGCCACATCAAATTATCCGGGTCGGTGAGGTGGCGTTCATTGTAACCATTCTGTACGCACCCAAACTGTACCACTTCTGTTTACCCTACGAGGTCGAGTACTGCACGGGCGACTTGTGCGAATGGAAAAAAGGCCCCACCTACTTGAATGTGAAACACCACGGCCATTTTTCGTCACAGACGCCGTTCGCGATCGATGTCCTGGGATTTCGTGCTCAGGATGCTGGCTGCATATTTGAAATGAACATCTGCGCCCGCATTTTGTGCGCCGATCCGCATACTGCCGCTCAGCCGCCGTTCGCCGGATTTGCGCGCCGGATATTCGATCTCGACCCCGAACTGCCGTTCCCGTTTTTCCCAGACACAAACAGCTTCATTCCAGCACACTGGCAGTTTGACCAACCCATTCGTTTCATGATTTATGAATAAAGGATACTTCCAACAACACCGGCCACTTTCGGCCGGTGTTGCACATTTAAGCGGGAGAGCAAAATGAACATCGACAACACAACGCTGGCGCGCGCTCGTCTGGCCTTGCGCGAAGCGACCCGGCAGTTTTTATTTCAGCCGAATGTTACCCTGATTGACTTCGGCAACCCACTGCACGAGGGACGCATTGCCGAAGACGAGCTGAGCATCCGCATCCACGTCAATAAGAAGTTGTCAGGAGTCGCACTGGAATCGGCGGTAGCAGCCGGACAAACTCTAGTGATTCCATCCAACATTGGCGGTTTCAAGACCGATGTGGCAGAAGGGAAATATCATCCGCACTGGGCGTTGGGCTACCCCGCGCCGCTGGCCACAAACCGGCGGGCGGCTCGCGCCGAAGTTCTGCGCGGCGGTATCAGCATTTCCAACGAATATCAATACACCTTCGCCACCCTGGGCGGGCTGGTGGTGGACAGTCAATCGGGCGATGACATGCTTCTCAGCAACTGGCATGTGCTGGTTGGACGATGGGGCGTTCAGCCGGGACAGCTCATCTACCAGCCTGGTCGTCTGGATAGGGGCACCCGGGTTGACGCTATTGCCAGCTATACCCGCGACGCGATGAGTGTCAACCTTGATGCGGCGGTCGCCACGCTCAAT
>DASWHH010000652.1:0-3499 GCA_036398295.1 bacterium | reverse complement strand
AGCTTGCGTTTCTTTGTGAAACTCCGTGAGCCTAAGTGCCTTTGTGTTAACGTTTTTTGAAAGCTCCAGAGGCATAGGTTTTAAGTTCAAAGCCTCAACTCGAAGGACTCAAAGTTGCACAAAGCGCACAAAGTCAGCTTGCTTTTCTTTGTGAAACTTCGCGAGTCTTGGTGCCTTGGTGTTAACGTTTTTTGAAAGTTCAAGAGGCATGGGTTTTAAGTCCAAGGCCACAACACGAAGGACTCAAAGTTACACAAAACGAACAAAGTCAGCTTGCCTTTCTTTGTGAAACTTCGTGAGCCTTCGTGGTTTTGTGTTTAAAGAAATGGTGTCATTGTGCTGGAAGCTTTGAAAGTTTAAGAGGAATCATTTGAGTAAAAGGACATTAACATTTTTTATCGCGCTAATCACTTGCCAAATGGCATTCGCTCAAGTCAGTGATTTGGAATTCATCCGCGAGCAGCATTTGCGGGCCGGCATGCATTTCAAAACGTGGGGCTTTGAGAAAGAAAGCGGTCTCGACCGCTTCACGGAATTTGCTTTTCCGGTCACCTACTCTTTGCCGGTCAACCGTCGCCTCAGCATCGACTTCGTCACCTCGCCGTTTTTTTCGACCCTCTCCCCTATCGCCGGCAATAGCGAGTCATTCAATAGTCTCAGCGATAGCTACATTCGCACTTCATACATTTTGGGTGACAATTTGGCGATCATAAATTTCGGCGCCAGCCTTCCCAGCGGCAAAACCAAACTCGATGCTGAGGAGTTGGAGATCGCCGGCATCGCCGCCAATCGACCGCTCGATAATCCCGTGAGCAATTTAGGCACCGGCGTGAATTTGAATTTCGGGCTGGCCATCGCGCAGAAGCTTGGCCCCTGGGTTCTCGGCATTGGCGCCGGTTACGCCTATCGCGGAGAATTCGACGTTATCGACATCGAAGCGGATACCACAGCCAGCATCGAGCCGGGCGATGAGTTCAATTTGACCCTCGGCATCGACCGCGATTTTGAATTGCAGAACGGTAAGGCCAAGCTCATTGCCGACCTCGTTTACACCACTTACAGAAAAGACGATCTGGCCAACTTGAGCCGCTCGCCGGTTTTTGAAGCCGGCGACAAAATCGTAGCGCAGGCGCGCTTCTTATTTCCGTTGGCCGCGTTTAAGCCCGTCATGCTAACCCTGCGAAATCGTTGGCGGCTGAACAACAAAAGCAACAACGCCGCGCTCATCGATAATGGCAACGAATTGGAGCTCGGCGTCAATCTTTTTCACCCGGTGACCGAGCGGCTGCAATTCAAGTATTTGCTGGACTCGAAATTTTACAGCAACACGGTGAATGATTCCGAGGGCGCGGTCGTGTTCGGAATCGGGCTTGGGGTAGATTATGGTTTTTCACAACATGTCGCCATCGACCCGTCCATCAAATTTTCTAAGGGCAAAATCAATACCGGGCCGGGAACGGATGTCGGCATCGCCGGGCTGGAGTTTTCCATTGGGCTCGCCTTCACTTTTTAAATGGCAGTGAATAATATGGCAACACGAAACAACTTTGCGTCGATTATTTTTGCGCTGGTCGCAACAACCCTGGGGCTTAATTGCAGCACAAAAGGGCCCTCGGGTTTGCAGGATAACGTTGTCACCATTCGGTTGAACTTAGTTTATCCCGGCGAAAACTCTTTTGCGAGGAGGAGCAAGTTGACAGCAATTGATCGAGTTCTGATTTCCGTAACCGGTTTTGATGATCTCAACGAGCGAACTATCGCCTACATTGAAAGTCAGGAATTGAACATTAACACCTCGGACAATGTCGCTGAAGGTACGATTTCGATCCCGCTCGGCGAGGGAACGCCGGTGACGCAAACCGTCGGTGAAGAAGAAATCACCGGCGAGCTCATCCTGATCGACATCGATATGTTTGAAAACGACACGCTGATTTTTACCGGCACCACGCCGGAATTCTTTGTGGCGCCCGGCACCATTGTGGACAGTCCGCCGATTTTTCTCACCGGCGGCATCGTCGATGGGCAGGGCAACTCCATCGGCACGGTAACTGTGAGTCCGAACCCGGCGGTGGCGTTTTCAACAATCCACGTGCAGCTCGATATCACGGCGCAATTATCCTCGAATGGTGCGGCCGCAGTGACCTTGCTCCCCCGCAACACAACTCTGGATCTCATTGACAATGGCGGCGGGCAATTCTCGTTGGATTTCCCCGGGAACGCATTGGGGCGATTAACTCTTCAATTCGGTTTCGCCGAAATTGAGGGCGGCGTTTTCGGCGGCGGAACCAGTTTTGTGGATTTGTTCGTCGATAGAACCGAGACCGGTTTTGGGCGCGACATTACTCTCGCCGGCGATTTCGAGATCGCAATCGGGTCGGAAAATGCGTCGGTGTCGATAATTTGGACCGAAGGCGATCCCGATGGGGAGATTCGAGCCAATCATCTAACAATTGAAGATATCACGGCGCAGCCAACACCTCTTTGGGAAATCACCAGCCTCGACACTACTCTTTTCAATTCGGGAATTTTCTTAGGCCGTCTCCCGGCCGGCGCGGGTCAAGATTTTCCACCGGACGACCTGTTTCCGCAATTCCCACAGAATGGCAATCGCTACCGCATCATCATCGATGGCGTACAGGGTAATAACGACGTTTCAGCACAAACGGAATTCACATTTCAAGGAAACTAAAGAGAGGACTTATGAAAAGGCCATCGCTGCTTTTCTTGCTCGCCGCCATTGGATTAACCTGGTCTTGCGCCACGGTGAAATACCAGCGGGACATTGGCGCGTATCAAGACGACATCGCGGCTTTCGAAGCGATGCTCAGAACTGATCCCAATGATTTCGAGGCGCTGCGCGAGTTGGGCGTCATCTATTTCCAAACTTCGAAATATCCAACAGCACAGGAACATCTGCAAAAAGCGTTGGCGCAAAATTCCGACGATCCGAAAGCAGCGTTTTATCTCGGTCTCACTCACGAATTCCAAAATCAGACGAAAGAGGCGCTGACCATGTTCGAAAAATTTCCCGACGTCACCCGGCTCTCACCCTATCGCCGCTTGATGGAGGGCCGCTACGTGAAATTGACGCGCCAGTTTGTCAGCGAGGAAATGCAATCATTAATTCAAAATGAAGAGCAGCTCACCTTGCAGCGGCTCGCACCGAAAACCGTTGCCGTTTTCCCGCTCGCTTATCATGGCACAGATCGCCGCTTTCAGTCACTGGGCAAAGGGTTGGCAGAAATGATCACCATCGATCTCGGCCAAGTGAACGAGCTGACATTGCTGGAACGGCTACGACTGCAAACCCTCATCGACGAAATGGAGCGCTCGCAGGAGGTAATGTTCGACCGCGAGTCGGCGCCGCGGTTCGGGAAGCTGCTCAGCGCCGGCCGCATCATTGCCGGCTCCTTCGATGTGCTCGCCGACAAACAATTGCAGGTGAACATGATGTCGTGGGACATCCTCAATCAAAATTACCCGGAGGCCGTGAGCCAGC